>NZ_JAJDKA010000020.1:0-43971 GCF_020589945.1 Faecalibacillus sp. MSK20_93
ATTACAAATGTCTCTAATTAAAATGTAATGTCTCCAACCAAAATGTAAGTTTACAGTTTTCAACGTAGAATAAACCACGTGGACAGACATTCGTACAAATACCACAACCTACACATTTATCAGTGACAGTAATTTGTTCACCGTTAATTAGTTCTGGATTTTTCGCAAAG
This sequence comes from Faecalibacillus sp. MSK20_93, assembly GCF_020589945.1. NCBI lineage: Bacteria > Bacillati > Bacillota > Erysipelotrichia > Erysipelotrichales > Coprobacillaceae > Faecalibacillus > Faecalibacillus sp. MSK20_93. The sequence goes on from NZ_JAJDKA010000020.1 coordinate 171, forward strand.
ATTTCTTTGGTAGAAGCATGAAAATCTCTCCCTGCCTGTATTGCTTTAGGAATTTCTTCTTTTTTATTTTGAATATCTTGAAGTGCTTGTTGAATTTGTTGTTCAATATTTTTATTCATTGTCCTTTGTTCATTCATATCAAAGGATGGTAAGTAATTATCTACCATTAAAATAGAATTAATATAATTTACGTGTCTTCCTTTTTCTTCTAATAAACGTGCTATACATTCAGGAGCATCTGTGTCATCTTTTCCATAAGTTAAAATCAAATAGAAATAATCTGTTTCAAAGGTTGCCTTTTCTAAAAACTCTAAAACAATTTTTGGTGTTTCTCCAGCATAAACAGGATAAATAACACCAATTTTATCATCTTTAAAATGTAAGTTTTCTTGTTTTAATGCTTGTAGGATACTGATTGGATTAGCTTCTAATTATCTTGCGACATATAAACTATTTCCTGTTCCTGTAAAATAAAATAGCATATTCCTCTCTCCTTTTAATCATGTATTTTGTATTTATTGAGCCACTTTACTGGATAAGTATAATTAAAAGTATTCATTAATAATTCCCCCATTTCATCATTTATTATAGATTGCGATTGTAACTATCGGTCAAGTCCTCTAAAATAAATTTAGGAGATGATTTAAATGTATACCATGATGCAAGTATGTAGTGAAGTTGATATGACTTATCAAACATTAAAGTATTATTGTAATGAAGGATTAGTTACTCACGTTAAAAGAGATAAAAATAATCGTCGTATTTTTGATGAACATGGTGTTAAGTGGATCAAAGATCTTTCTTGTCTTAAAAGATGTAGCTTTTCTATTCAAAAAATGAAAGATTATTTAGACTTATGTCTAGAAGGTGAATCAACAGTTAAAATACGTAAAGAATTTCTTGTTAGAAAAAGAGAAAATTTAGAAAATACAATTCAGGAATTAGAAGAAAATATTGATTATATTGATTGGAAACAAAATTTTTATGATGATGTTTTAAGTGGTAAAAAGCCTTATGCTAGTAATTTAATTAATATAAAAAACGAGAAATAATCTCGTTTTTTATGTGCATTTCTATTTTGGGAAGAAATAAATATTATTTTATTCTAAAATTTCACCGTTTGATTCTATCACTTTTTTATACCAATAGAATGAATCTTTTTTTATTCTTTTTAAACTTCCATTTCCTAAATCATCTAAATCAACATATACAAAACCATATCTTTTTTTCATTTCACCTGTTCCTGCTGAAACAATATCAATACATCCCCACGTTGTATAGCCTAATAAGTCAACTTTATCTATTTCTACTGCTTTTTTCATTTCTTTAATATGATCTCTTATATAAGAAATACGATAATCATCATGAATTCCATCTTTTTCAATAATATCTTCGCTACCCATTCCATTTTCTACAATGAATAAAGGTTTTTGATATCTATCATATAATTCATTTAAAACAAACCTTAATCCTTCAGGGTCTATTGGCCATCCCCATGCAGTTTTTTCTAAATAAGGATTAGGCGATGCTTGTTGTCCTCCTGTTGTTGTTGTATTAGGTGAGAACCTATCATAAGCTGTTGTACGATAATAAGAGAACGCTAGATAATCGGAAGTATTTTCTTTTAACCACTTTTCATCTCCTGGTTCCATTTTTAATGTAAAACCGTATTCATCAAAAATTGATTGTGCATAATTAGGATAATACCCTCGACAAGTAACATCACTAAACATTAAAGCTTTTCTTCTAAATTCGTAAGCCCCAAAAACATCATCAGGATGACACGTTGCTGGATAAATACCTGAAAGTGCACACATTGTTCCTAACATAAAGTTTGGATTAATTTCTCTTGCTATTTTATTAGCCATCGCGCTCGCTACTAACATATGATGAATAGATTGAAATTTAATACCAGCATCTTTTAAAGGAGTTTCACCTTGATTAGAATGTTTACCACTCTTACGATTATTAGAAGCTAATCCTAGCGTCCAATATCCACCTAAAACATTAATTTCATTAACTGTAATCCAATATTTAACTTTATCTTTCCATCTTTCAAATAATACTTTTGCAAATTTTAAATAAAAATCAATGAGTTTTCTATTGATCCATCCGCCATATTTTGTTGCTAAATTCAATGGCATATCAAAATGTAAAATTGTTACTAATGGTTCAATATTGTACTTCTTTAGTTCATCTATTACATTGTCATAAAATTTTAACCCTTCTTTATTAGGTGTATCATCATCTCCATTAGGAAAAATTCTTGTCCATGATATAGAAAGTCGATATGTTTTAAATCCCATTTCTGCCATTAATGCAATATCTTCTTTATAATGATGATAAAAGTCAGTGGCTTGATGACTAGGATAATAATATCCTTCTTTTAAGACTCCTTTATATCCAAAGGGAATACATTCTCCCATTTGAATTGTTGTTTCTTCTCCTTGATCATTTTGACAATAAATACGGCGAGGATCATCTTTCGTTCCATTTGTGAGTAAATCATGAACGGCAATACCTCTACCTCCTTCTTGCCAACCACCTTCATATTGATTTGCAGCAGTAGCGCCACCCCATAAAAAATTCTTTGGAAAACTCATACTCTATTCCTCCATTATTTATTTTCAATTTCAACTTGTTTATTAGAAAGTAATACAAATGGAATCCAAATAACAAATGTAACTGCTAAAATAATTGCTTGAACAATAATACCATTAAATCCATAACTAATAAATCCTGTGATAAACACTGGTAAACCTGGTGGACAATCTAAAATACCACATGTAATAAAACCGATATTTGTCGCACCTATTGCAATTAAAGCAGCAATAGCAGAATTAATAATAAATGGAATAGCAAAAATTGGATTTAAGACTAAAGGTAAACCAAATACCACTGGTTCATTAATTCCACAAATACCTGGAATTAATGAGAATTTAGCAATAGATTTGTGATCTTCTCTTTTTGAAAAAATGAAAATAGCAATAAGTAATGATAAAGTGATACCACCACCTCCAACAACAACGAAACTCGTCCAAAAACCTCTCGTTAAAATATTAGTAGCAACTCCACCAGCTTGTACAGCAGAAATATTTTCAGCAATACCTGCAGCAGATAATGGTCCTCTAACTCCTTCAATAACCATACCACCATGAATTCCTAAGAACCAGAAAATTTGATTGACTAAGGAAAGAATAACAATACCCACTGTTGTATTAGCTAAAGCTTGTAAAGGCACTTGAATAATATTATAAATCCAAACATTTATGTAATTACCAGTATAGGCATTAAATAAACATCCTGCTACAGAAAATACTGTAATAATAATGAAAATTGGAATTAAAATATTAAATGATCTTGCAATTCCTGTTGGAACTGAATCAGGCATTTTAATTTTAATAACATCAATATTTGTTAATACTTTAAATAACTTAACTGCTAAAATTGACATAATCATTGAAACAAATAAACCTTGTGCTCCAATAACACCAGATCCTAATCCACTTGAAACAACTGGATCTTTTAAACCTTCGACAACTGTACTAATTGTATTTGGACATACAGCTAAATAAGATAATAACCCAATTAATCCACTTTCTAATTGAGGTACTTGTTCTTTTTCTGCTAGTTTATATCCAATAAGAAACGCTATTGGTAATGACATACAAGAAATAGTTACAAAATTGATTGTAGTAAATGCAGGTGATAACTTTGATAACCATGGTACCCATTTAGCTAATCCATTAGCTCCCGCAACTAATATATTCAACATACTTCCAAATGATCCAACAATAATAAATGGAACAAACATCGTAAATGCTTCTTTTATTGAACCAAGATATTTATTTGATTCAACTTTTGCACTAATTGATAATAAAACATTTTGCAATTTATCTTTCATTAAATTTCCCTCTTTCCTAAAAAATAATAATTTCATTTCTGCAGATTTGATTTCTTTTTATTTTTCAACATTATTATAATCATCACCTATTATGGAACTCAATGTGTAAAAATTCTATATTATTGTGGAACTTTTCAAAATGCAAAAAAAACTTTGAATAATTCAAAGTCTCTTTTAATTTAAGATTTCTTCTATTTCATTAAAAATTTTTATTATCTCTTCTTCACTTTGTTTCTTTATTATTCTTTTAATGTACACTGAATTTTGTGCTAAATAAGATAATTCTTTAAATAAATCAAATATATTATAGTTCTTTTCATTTCCAATAAGTGGCATAACAATTAATTGAACTTTCTTTTTATTCCATAAAATGGGTTTTGTAAGTATACCAATAATTACTTTCGGATTTTGATTAGAACTATTACTAGCTAAAATAGCAATTTTGTTTTCTAATTCATAATTTGAAATCTGATCACTTTTGAGAATATCATTCATCAACTCATTATTATTTATCGTATTTTTAATAATAAATTCAATAGCTTCTTCTTTGGTATTTACCTCAATATTATTTAAAATTAAATTATTTTCTATGTAACTTTCCATATGAAAATCTTCTTGATTATCGAAAAAAGTTAAAATTCTTTTTTTATCATTATCATTTAAAAAATAATTAACTTCTATCATAGGTATTGGTAGACTATATTTTATTGGAATACTCGATATAAGAAGATCAACACCAGTAAAGTCATATTTTTTTAACCCTATATAATCAACCGTTTTGATTTCATTTATATAATTCCAGTATATTTCTTTTATTTTATAAGCCAATGTACTTGATGTTCCTCTTCCTATTCCACACATAACTAATATATTCTTTTTCTCTTTAATTTGTTTACGATAAAGTGCTAATTCTATATGTAATGCTACATAACCAATTTCTTCATCACTTAAATGATTACCATGATAATCAACAAGTTGTTTACATGCTGTTGTTGCTAAATGATAAGCTAAAATATTTTGTTGTTTAATTTTGTCTATGAGCGGATTTTGTAAAACTACATTGTACCGTGAGCGGACTTCTAAAGGAATAAGATGTAAAAGTAATGATTTTCTTAATTCATTATCTTGATAAAAATCAATATGCCATTGTTCATAAATTGCCTCAAACATAGAGTCTACAATTTTATTTACATCAAAATTTCTAATAATACGATGAACACTTTCATCAATGTTTTTAATAATTCTTTTTGACGCTAAATGAATGGATAGTGATACAATTTCTTGATCACCCATTTCAATATTAAATTCTTTGTCAATTCTTTTTGCAAGTTCTACTGCAACAATGCTATCTGTCCAGCGTGAAACATCAATAATCATTTTTTCAGTTGCATTTAATATTATTCCTTGATTAATTCTTCTTAACGATACAAAAATATCAATAATAAAATTTTGAACAGCTACTTCTGACATAGAAATTTTAAACATCATTAATACATCATTTAAAATATCACTAATTTTTTGTATAATTTCTAACTCTTCTCCATTAAATTGATATCCCGGAAAATTTTCTCTTTGATCAATATAAGAAATATATATTGATGATAAACATAAGCGCTTATTAAATTCACGTCCTTCTATTTTCATTCCATAATGTGATTTTTGTTCTAATGTTAAATCATATTGTTTTAAAGACTTTCTAACTGATTTTAAACTTTGTGACAATACAGAAGGAGAAACATATACCAATTCACATAACCTTTCTAATTTCACCCAATCATTTGTTTCAATTAAATACTTTTCAATCCAGTCTTCTCTTTCTGTAACACTTAAAAGAACATTATCTTTAAAAGGTCGATAAGAATTACTCAAATTAACATACTCTTCAATATCATTGATATTAATTCGTATACCATGAGATGGTTTTACTTCTATAAAGTTATTTGAAGCTTTCATTTCTTCATTTAATAATTGAATATCTTTTAAGATTGTTTTTGTACTTACATTACATATCGCACTTAAATTTTCTGATGTAACATAATCTCCCGCTTCTTTTAAATATTTTAATATAATATAGTTTCTTGTATTCATAATTTAATTATAGTATTTTAAAAAAATTAATAAAAGAGAATCATCTATGATTCTCCTCTAAATGATCCATACATAATTTAGTAATACCATCTAACATATAATACCAAGGTTCTTTAATAGAATAGAAGGTGGGGATGAATTCTTTTGGCACAAAAGAAAGTAATCCTTTTTCTATCTCTAAAGTATCTGGTGTCATCGGTGAATAAAGTGCAATAGCATCAGGCCCAATTAAGGAAATGGATGGTAATAATGATTTAATTACAAGTTCCTTAACACCTGCTTGACTCCAAGCAAGTTGTTGGCAATCATCTGATAATTGCATTCTTCTTAAAAAGAAACGTACTTCTCCCGCAATTCCTTCTTTTCCTGTAATAACTTGCCCATTTACAAGGATTCCTTGACCACCAATACCAAAACCAAAAGGTTGTGAATGGAAAATGATATTTTTATATTCTTCATGTTCCAAAGAAAATCCTACTACCGCCGCATTAGCATTATTATAAATAAAGACATCGATATGATATTTCTTTTCAAATTCATTTCTAATATCTTGATCTCTACCATCAATGGTTGAACGTAGATGTTGATTATCTTTAATAATACCTGGTGTAGCAATACCAATAACATCAATTGTATGATGTTTTAATAAAACAGTATCGATAATATCATACAAATCATTCATATCAAGACTTGCTTTAATAATCGTTTGTTGATCAATAATTGTTGATTTATCATAAACGCGATAATAAATACGAGTTTGTGCTCTATTAGTTGATAAAACAATTGAAAGAATACGTTTATTTGATTTTTTACAACAGTGACATTTCTTAACTTGTTCTTCTTTCTTTTCTTTATTATAATTTTCAATTTCACTTTGAATAAATTTAATCGCACCAATCGCATCATAACTTGCAAAAGTTGCTGTTGGTATTTGTAAAACAAGTTTATCAGGTAAACTTTCTTGTAATCTTTTTAACATATAGCCAATTTGTGGAGCTATTAAAATAAGATCATAATTTTCTACTTGTTCATAAATATTTGAATAAGCAACCGCATCAAAGTGATAATCTTCCCCTAACATTTCTACTACAGAATTAAGGTTATCTGCAAACATTGATGTTGTAAGACCTGAGGAACAAGATAATAAAATACGGGTTGTTTTTTTGTCTTTTAAACCAATTAATGTTTCAATCATTTCATCATAAAGTTGATGAGCATGATTTTCATCATTAAGTTCAAAATGAAGATAAAACTGCACTTCTTGATTTTTATAAGAAATAATATTAAATTCAACAATTGTTCCATTGGTAACATCAGTAAATTGAATGGTAGCTTCACCATAAGATGTTGTTAATTTAATTGTTTGTTCACTTTCTATGTTGATTTGATAATCATCATTTTGATGATCAATAATCCATTTTTTAAATAGATCAGATGTATACATTTTATCTTCACACCTTTCTTTTATCTTATAAAGTTTGTACGATGGAATTTTTCTTTTTCTGGTAAACCATATTTTTCTTTACCATCATGAATACATTTCATTAAAAATGACATGTTTCTAGCAAGAACGCGCATTGTTTGTAATCCTTCTTCATCTTGGCTTGCTTCTCCCATTTCTCTACCATGGATTGCATTCCAATATTGTGAAGAAGCAATTGGCATTCCTGAAATAGCAAAAAATTTATTGATTTCATCATAAGTTGAGGAAATACCACCACGTCTTGCGACAATCGCACTAGCTCCTACTTTCATACTTTTATCAAAAGATGTACTATAGAATAATCTTGTTAGAAAAGCAATTAAGGTTGCATTGGCAGAAGCAAAATAAACAGGTGTTCCTACTACAAGACCATCAGCTTCTTCAAATTTTTTAGCGACTTCATTGACACAGTCATCAAAAACACAATGATCTAATCTTGTTTTACATGACATACAAGCAATACAACCACGAATATCTTTATTACCGACATGCACGATTTCACTTTCAATTCCTTCTTGATCAAAAATCTTAACCATTTCATCTAAAGCAATCTTTGTATTTCCTTGAGGACGAGGACTACCATTAATAATTAATACTTTCATTTTCTTTCTCCTTTTTCCTTTAACTTTATTTTAATCATTATTTATTCTATTGTACATGACTAAAAACAAATATCACTATAACAAAAAGTTATAGTATGTTATAATACGAAAAAAGACGAGGACGTAATACAATGATTGAATTTAACCAATTAGAACATCTTGTGGCTATTGCAAAAAATAAAACGATTTCTAAAGCAGCTGAAGAACTTCTTATTTCTCAGCCTGGCCTTACAAAATCCATGCAACGTTTAGAAGAAGATTTAGGTTTATCGTTATTTAATCGTAAGAAAAATAAAATAGAATTAAATGATAATGGTTTACTTGCGGTTGAATTTGCGAAAAAGTTACTTGATGGTAGAGAAGAAATGATCAAAGAACTGACAAAACATAATCAAAATTATTTATCTTTTGCCAGTTGTGCACCTGCTCCTTTATGGGGAATTGAATATACTTTTCAAACAAATACAAATTCACAATTTGAAAGTTATCTTATTCAAGATGAGCAAACACTCATTGATTGTTTAGAAAATGGAGACTATTCATTAATTGTATTAACACATCCTTTAGATAATAAAAACTATATTTGCCAAGAATTCTTAAATGAATCACTTTACTTATCTGTGCCTCCGGCACATCCTTTAGCACCATTTAAAGAAATTTCATTTTCTGATTTAGATGGACAAAGTGTTCTTTTATTATCACATATTGGATTTTGGAATGAAGTATGTAAACAAATGATTCCTAAATCTCATTTGTTATTTCAAGATGATCCCTTTGTCTTTAATGAACTTACAAAGATGTCTGCTTTGCCTAATTTTAAAAGTAATATTACAATACAAAGAGACAATGAAGAAGATAATCGTATTTTAATACCAATCACAGATAAAGAGGCTCATGTTAACTACTATGCTATTTATCCAAAAGACAAAAAACAATTCTATCAACCACTTCTTAAACAAATAAAAGATCTTGATTGGAAAAAAACAAAAGATTTACCTAAAGTATTCAATAATCAATAATAAAATATTTCTATCTAAAAAGCTGTTACATTTGTAGCAGCTTTTTAAAATTCAACAATTTCATTAAACATAAATATCATACAATCTATCTTTTTATCAGTATGAAAATGTCCACAATACCATTTCTTATAATCTAATCTTAATTCTAATTTATCTAAAAAAATTCTGTACTATAATCTACTTTTAAAGGATTAATACTTTTCATAAACACTTCTCGCGGAAGATATTTATAAGGACAAGTATGAGAAAGTACAACATCTATTTGTGGATTCTTTTCTACATACATTAAAAGTTTATCTTTTATTTCTTCACTAGGTTGTTCACTTGAATACCAATTATATCCCATTTGTAGACGATAGTTTTTATCAACACTATAAGCTCCACCAATAACTAAAACACTTTGTTCATTAAATTGATACACTTCACCATCTTTCGCAAATAATATATGAGGATATTCTTCTTCATAATATACAAGACCACCATGAAATATTTTTGTTTTATAGCCTTCTATATTTTCAGGACGTTCTTCATGATTTCCATGTATACAAAAGAAAGTCATTGGATATTGTAAAAGACTATTTTTTAAATAAATATCTTGTTCATTGGCGTAATAGTTAATACCTGCATCTCCTAAAACAATCATAAGATCATCTCTTGTTGTTTTATTTTTACAACAAAATGCATAAACCTCACTAAAATTTCCATGCTTATCACCTGTTATATAAATCATAATTTCTCCTATTGATATTGTTTTAATGTCTTTTTAATTCTTTTTTTCATTTCTTCTTGTAAAGAATAAGGTTTAATAACTGTAATTTTATCTTGTAACATCATTAACCACCCTATTAATCCTTCATTAATTAAAACATCTTTTACTATTAAATGATACCGATTTTCATAATCCTTTGTCACACGATTATCTTGTCCAAATTTATCAACAACTTCTTTAATAATCGATTGATCAAAACTAATCTCTAAATCTTCTTTTTCTCCGGAAATATACATATTAATTGGATTATCAATTTGTTCTACATCAAATTGTTCCCCTTCAAAATATTTACTCTTATGATTTCTTACAAGTCTCATACGATCTAATCGATAAAGAGATAAACTATCTGGTCTTTTATCAAAATAACCAATCACATAATATTTAGAATTATTTTGAATGAGTTTATACGGAGAAATAATATAAAATTCTTTATTATCTTGATGATTACCATGGATATTTGATATTTCTACCAACCTATTTCTTTTTATTTCATAATTAACATACTTAAAATAAATATTTTTCTTTTCATTAATAGCTTTAATAATGGTTGTCATATTTAATAGCAAATCATAATTTCTTATATCATTTTGTCTAATTGTTTGATTTTGAATACGGGATAATTGTTTATTTGAACTTAATGTTTGTAATTTTGTAAGTAGTATATTTACTTCTTTTTGATCTAAATCATTATTATAAAGAATACTATCCCATAAATATTGTATTTGTCCATCATTAAAGAATTCTTCATTTATTGTATAGCCTTTACGATGTTTAGTCTTAATGATTTCTTTTTGATAAATATACTTCGATAATTCATTAATATTTTTTATGGCTTGATAAACCGTTTTAACATCAACTTTGATTCGATATTTTTCTTCAAGTTGCCCTTTTATTTCAATAGCAGGTATATAATCTAATGATTCTTTGATAATAAGATATGTGTAATAGAGTCTGTCCATAGTTTTCTCCTATCTTGCATAATTAAGTGAATATGTCTTGTCTTTATGATACAACATTTCATAACGATATGGTGAATAATTATAAAGAGATTTTTCAAAGCGTTTAAAGGCTTCATCAAGTGTTACAAATGGTAAATGAAAATAAGCTTGTTTATATTGTTTTTCTAATAAAAGAATAAGACTTGCTTGATAATGTGTTTGTTCATCACTCATCATTTTATAATGTGTCATACCTAAAATGACTTGATTGAGTTGATTCATTTTAAATGTAAGCAAATGCCTTACTAGACAATAAATTTCTATATTAAAATCACTATGATCTAAAATATAATAAAATAAATTATATTTATATTCGACTAATGGTTTAAAATGTTGATTGATTAATAAATTCATCATGATTAAATGATATTCCATTTCATTATAAGATAAACTACAATCAATATATCTTTTAATATTTGAAAAAAGCCATAATTGAATATCTTTTCTTTTATTTAATTTTCTTTTTAATTGAAAAACATCAATACACGTATTCATTAAATCATAAATATCTTGTTGATAAATTCCATCACTATGAATTAATAAATACGTTTTTACTTCCATAATTGATACATCTGTCATTTGTTCATAACTTTTAACTACCATTAAAATCATCCCCTTTTCTTTATCTATATTATAGGAAAATGATGATTTTTATGATTAATTTGTATCTGCTTTAAATCCAAAAAAAAGGAGTTAAATAACTCCCTTATTTTCTAAGAATTTTCTAATTTTCTTTGTTGCCGCTTTAAGTTCTTCTAAACTATAGGCATAAGAAACACGAATATAACCTTCTCCAGCTTCACCAAAAGCACTTCCTGGCACGCAGGCTACTAACTGATCATTTAATAATTCTTCACAGAATTGTTCCGATGTTAAACCTGTTGATTTGATGCATGGGAAAACATAGAAAGCCCCTTGTGGTGTAAATGTTTTAAGTCCCATTTCATTAAATGTTTTGACTAAGAAATTTCTTCTTGCAAGATAAGCTTGTCGCATTTTTTCAATTTCTTCGTCACAATGTCTCATTGCTTCAATGGCACCATATTGAGCACATGTTGGTGCTGACATAATGACATATTGATGAATCTTTTTCATCATTTTAATAAGATATTCATTAGCAAGAACATAACCTAAACGCCATCCTGTCATCGCATAAGCTTTTGAAAAACCACTCACTAAAATAACTTGATCTTTGATTTCATCAAAAGATGCAATTGAACAGAATTTATGTTCATAAGAAAGTTCTGCATAGATTTCATCAGTTATGATCATAATTCCTGATTCTTTAAAGATAGGCACCAATTTTTCATAGTCTTCTTTTGTCATAAATCCACCTGTTGGATTACTTGGATAGTTTAAAAGAATGGCCTTTGTTTTTTCATTGATAGCTTCTTTTAAAAGTTCAGGTGTTAATTTAAATTCATTTTCTTCAGTTAAAATAATGTTTCTTACTATTCCACCAGCAAGTGCAACACCTGGTGTATAAGCAACATAACTTGGTTGTAATAAAATGACTTCATCACCTGGATTAATAATTGTTCTAAAGGCTAAATCGATTCCTTCAGATCCCCCAACAGTGACAATACATTGTTCTGGTTTATAATCTAAATTAAATCTTCTTTTTTGATATTTACAAATTTCTTTTCTTAATTCTAATAATCCTTGATTAGCAGTATAGAAAGTTTTTCCTTTTTCAATTGAATAGATTGCAGCTTCTCTAATTGTCCAAGGGGTTGCAAAATCAGGTTCACCTACCCCTAAAGAAATAACACCTTCCATTTGATTAGCTAAATCAAAAAATTTACGAATTCCACTAGGTGGAATATCCTTTACAATAGGATTTACAATTTTTTCAAAATCCATTATGGAGTTACCAATAATCTTTCTGCTGCATCTTTATTATCATCCTCAACAAGTTTACCCATATTTTTATATTGTTTCAAAACATACATTGTGGCTGTTCTTTCAATACCTTCAATAACCGCTAAACGACTATTAACGAATTTAGCAACTTCCACCATTGTTTTTCCTTTAACAATTAATAAAAACTCATAATTTCCCGCTAATAAATACATTGTATCTACTTCTGGAAAATTATAGATTTTTTTTGCAATACGATCATATCCATAATCTCTTTCAGGTTTCGCATTAACTTGAATCACAGCTGTACACACATCGTGATTTGTTTTATCCCAATTGATCAAAGTATGATAACCATAGATTGTTTTATTTTTTTCTAAATCTTTAATTGTCTTATCAACATTTTCTTCTGTTTCGTTTAAGGCGGCCGCAAGATCAACGACTTCCATTTTCGCGTTGTTTTCAATTAATGATAAAAGTAAATTTTCATCCATATCCTCTTCCTCCTTATTATGACTCTAATTATATACTAATTTAGAGGTAAGGTAAATTGAATTTTTATTAGAAATAAGAGGAGTTGTTTCTTGTCTAGATAAGTAAAGTGTTCTATAATAAATATGAGGTGAAATTATGATTATACAAAGTAAAAAAGTCTGGATTGCGGATCAATTCACGCCAGCACAATTAGAATTAGAAGATGGAATTATTAAAGAAATATATCCTTACAATGAAAAAGAAGTTACGAAAGATTATGGAGATTTAAGAATTCTTCCTGGCTTTATTGATATTCATTGCCATGGAGCTTATGGTTTTGATACAAATGATGCTAATCCTGAAGGATTAAGAAAATGGGCAAAAGGAATCGTTGATGAAGGAGTTACTTCTTTCCTTGCGACAACTCTTACTCAAAGTGAAGAAGTTCTTACAAACGCGGTAAGTAATGTCGCAAAAGTTGTAGAAGAAGGTTATGAAGGTGCAGAAATCTTAGGTATTCATTTTGAAGGTCCTTATTTAAATAAAGCACATAAAGGAGCTCAACCTGAAGAATATTGTGTAAAACCTAATATTGAACAATTTAAAAGATATCAAAAAGCTGCTCATGGTTTAATTAAATATATTACTATGGCTGTTGAAAATGATGAAGATTACGCTCTTACAAAATATTGTAGTCAAAATAATGTGGTCGTAAGTATTGGACATTCAAATGCAACTTATGAACAAGCTGTTCAAGCATACGCTCATGGAGCAAGAAGTATGACTCATGTTTATAATGCAATGACACCATTTACGCATCGTGCAAATGGTCTCGTTGGTGGAGCCTTGCGTATTAGAAATATGTATGGAGAAATTATTTGTGATGGAAATCACTCAACTCTTGCAGCTTTAAATAATTTCTTTACTTCTAAAGGACCTGATTATAGTATTATGATTACTGATTCATTAATGTGTAAAGGATTCCCTGTTGGTACTAAATTTGATTTTGGTGGACAAGAAGTTGTTATTTATCCAGATGGAAGTGCTCATTTAGTAGAAGCAGGTAACTTAGCTGGTTCTACTTTAAACGTAAACAAAGGATTAAAAATCTTAATTGAAGATGCTTTAGTTCCTGTTAATTACGCGATCAATGCATGTACATCAAACCCAGCAAGATGTTTACATGTTGATGATCGTAAAGGAACAATTGGCGTTGGTTATGATGCTGATCTTGTTGTTTTAGATAGAGATTATGAAGTTGTTCAAACTTATTGTAAAGGCGTTGGGCAAAAATAATTATTTTAAAGATATAAAAGATAAAGTGAGCTAAAATTATGTAGCTCACTTTTTATATATTTCTCTTTTAAAATTCTCTTTCTTCTGGATCTTCTTCTTTGATTACAGCACTCTTTGTATATTTCAAATCACTACCTTGTTGATAAATAAATTTAGCGTACATTGGTGTACCAAAGAAATCAACCTTTGTATCATACCATTCTGGATGATAAATAACACGATTTGCGGTATCTAAAATATATTTTAAAGTTTTTGGATGTAAATCAATCGTTCCATGTCCTGGAAATACTCCTGATACTTCTTCTAAACGTGGCATAAAATCTTGTAAAGCATCTCTTAAAGCATTGATTGTACAAAATTCTGGATAAACATCCCATGCTTCGCCACCAAAAGCACTTGTGACATCTCCAATAAAGAAACATCCTGTTTGATGATCTAAATATCCTGATTGACCTGGAGTATGACCTGGTAAATGAATTAATTCAACAATATAGCCATCTCCTAAATCAAATTGATGATGATTTTCGACACCTTCTACTTCATAAGAAGTAAATGGTGGTAGGTCATTAGCATCAAACCAAGTATATCCTAATTCACCTTTTTCATCATAAACAAATTCATCTACAACATCTTTTCCTTGATGTTCTTCAATATATTTTTGATCAGCATAGTGACAATAAACTTTATCAAAATGACTATTTCCTGATACATGGTCAATATGACAATGTGTATTACATACAATAATTTCTTTATCACCAATAAGTTTATGAATTAAGCCTTTTAAATCTCCTAATCCAAATGCTGTATCAATAAGCATTGCTTTTTGTGGACCATCAATAAGATAACACCACATTTCTCCACAATGAATTCCATCATAATAAATACAATAAAGATTATCTCTCATTTTATAAACTTCAGCATTAGGATTTATTTCTGGATAAAATAATCTTAAATCACTATGTTCTCTTAATATTTTCAAAAAAGACCATCTTGATGGTTTTTCTTTTTCAGGATTAATTAATTTTGTTTTAATATTTGTATTAATTGGTCTTGGATCTTGCATCATTTTTCCTCCCATAATATTTTTTCAATTTTTCTTTGTCTAGAATTATAAATAAAGCATTCTTCTCTATATTTTGTAACCGTTCTTCTTGAAATATAAATATCTTTTTCTTCTAAAAGTTTTCTTATTTTTTCATCACTATAAGGTTTTAACTTATTTTCCTTTTCAATGATTTGTGTGATTTCTTTTTTTATAGCCTTATCATTTTTGATAAAAGTTCCTGAGTGAATAAACATTTCTTTGATAGAATAATATTGATTATTAAATTCAAAAGATTTATGTGTAATTGCACGTGAAATTGTTGAGATAGCAAGTCCACATTTTTCCGCAACCATTTCTAAAGTTAAATGTTTTAACTCTCCATGATGAATAAAAAAGTCTTTTTGAACATGACACATTTCATTCATTATTTGTAAGAGTGTCATATTTCTTTTTTGTAAAGCACTTAGAAGTGTCTCAGCTTCTTTTCTTTGCTTCTTTAAAGAATCATCATCAATGACAGTAATAGATAAATCAAATTTTAATAGTTCTACTTGTAGATTTTCTCCTTCAACAGAAACTTTACACTCTGGTATAAGAAAAGTAGATTCTTGTGCGTAGTTTGCTGCTGGTTTAGGATTCAACGTTTTAATAAAATCAAATCCTTCATCTATTTCCTCTTGGGTTAATTCTGTTTTTTCTATAATCGCATGATAATGTTGTGTTGCCAGTTCTTCTAAATAATCACATAAAATCAATCCTGTTTCACTTTCTGCTTTTTCACTCATTAAACATTGAATACTTAAACATTCTTTTAAACTAAATGAAAATAATCCATAAGGTTCCAATTTTCTTAATAACTTTAAATGATATTTAAGAGAATCTAAGCCCCATAAACTCTCTTTAATAACTTCATCCTTGGAATATTTGAAATAACCATTACTATCTAAACAAGAAATCAGATAATCACAAACATCTTCATCATATTTTTCATTACTTAAATGAAGTTGTTCAAAAAGAACATCTCTTAATTGAGGTTTTGAATAATCATCAAATTCTAATAATAAATCTGGGTCTAATGATGAATTATATTCAATTAAAGGATTTGTTGACGCCTTATCTAATATGTATTGATGTAATTCTTCATAGGATGAAGATAATATTTTAAGATATTTTTCTTGAGTAGAATTATATTTTTGTTTTTGTTCCAACTTTAAATTAGGAACAAGTTGAATGCGCATATTATTTTTCATGACAATATTTCTTAATTAAGTTTTCCTTTACTTCTTTATCAATTGCATATTCTTTTTCAAAGTATTCATCAAATGAAGAATAACGTTTTAATATTTCATCAAATGATGATTTCAACAATTCTTCATGAACACTGCAAACATACAATAACATCTCTTTAATTTCATCCGTAAAATCTGATTGAACAAGACGTGGCATTAAATCTTTTTCTACACTTTTATTACTATAAAGATAATCTGCATATATTGTCTTTTCATCACAATCAAATAATTTTAATAGTAATGCCGCAAATAATCCTGTTCTATCTTTACCTGAACCACAATGAAAAAGTATTCCATCTTTTTCTTTTATTAATTGAAATAATTGTTTATAGGCCAAATTATCAAAAGGCATTATTTTATAGCCTTTGCGAATAAACCCGGCACTATTATAAACCTCTTCTTTTGTAGATTTTTTGGTAATCAATCTTGGAAAATAGAAATCATCGATTCCCGTTTCCGGTTTTAAAGCACTCCAATTATAGTGTTGAAATCGTTGATCACATTCATAACTATCTTCTTTTCTTTCAAATTCACTGCGAAAATCAATAATATAACGAATACCTAAATTATAAAGTTTGTCCCAATCCTGTTTCGTAAGATTTCGAGGTAGCGCACTACGATAGAGATGCCCTGCCTCTATAAAATCATAACAATCATGTAAATCTCTAAAATTAGAAGGATTAGTGATCATGACAACAATCCTTTGTCATATATTCATAATTGTCTCCTGATTGTTTAAACCACGCAGGTATATGTTCACCTATCGCTTCATCTAAGTATTCCAACATATATTCCATTCCAGGTTCTTCTAGATTAAAATGTCCCATTCCTAAAGCAACTCTATTTCTTCCTAACATTCCACTATCTCTTAGATACTCTGCATAAGTAAAATCTATAAGTTCCATCGATAACAGACAATCGACATCACTTTTATCAGTATTTTTAATAGCTTCATTAGCATCACCAAATACATGGAATAACACTGCTGCTTTTTTAATATCCGCATTTGAATTTCCTATCAATTTGATTCCATTTAAATGACAGGTATCAATTAATTCCTTGGCTAGATCTTTGGCTTTGATTGAATGATCAAAGCTATAGGCAGTAGAACATAATAAAGATGGTTCAAATTCATTGATTGGATTAACAATAAGTTTATCTTCCCATCCCATTTTCTTAGCTAGACCTAAGAAGATACCATCAATATAGTCTCCTTTATAAGGAATACCTGAATGAATATAATCATGATCTCTCCAGACTACGATTTGATGATCATCCAATAGTTTTCTTTTTTCTAAATAGACACTATTTTTTGATTCTTCTAGCCATTCTTGATGATCTCCATGATTCCAAAATAATGCTTCATGACTGATAATCAAGTTGGCTCCTTTTTCAATGGCATATTCAATAACATCAACAGAAGCCCAACAAGAAGTCACAATTCCTGTACATTCTTGATCAACATTTCCATAGAGCACTTTATCTCTTGTTTTTTCTTCATCAATTGTTCCATATCCTTTATGATATTTTTTCATATTTTCAATTATTGTACTAATTTTCATATCATTTCCTCTTTTCTAATAAAAAAGATAAGATGCAGTACGCACTCTTATCTATTCATCATCTTCATCGACTGCAAAATTTACTTCATTGACATATACAATTTGGTTTTTACTGTCCTCAACATATTGATGAACAAGTTCTTGTGTTAAAGGAGTATCTTCACTTTCTAAAACAAGTGCTAATGTTAAGGGTAAATTTATTCCACAAACAACATGTACTTTATCACTCATATATGGATAGAATTTTTGATAAACACTTCCACCCATCATATCAGCAAAAACTAAAACTTCATCATTTTCATCAAAAGAAGCAAATAATTCACTTACGACTTCTTCAATTGGTTTTTCTCCATCTTCTACATCTTCTACATAAGCATTTACATCATAAATCTTTTTGATTCCATTAGTTAAAAAATCTACGGTATCTTTTAATCCATAAGCAAGTTTATGATGTGAAGCAATAATATATCTTCTCATAATCTTCTCCAATCTTCATTAGTATAATTGGTTCAAAAGTTTGGCATTTAAAATTATTTCTAAAAATAAAATATTATTATATCCACAAGGGAGGGAATAGAGTGAACATTATATATAGCAATGCCAAAACAGTTCCTTTCTTCAATTATATCAAATATTATTGATGTTTTATATAACGAATGAGATTAACGGAGCTTTCACTCCTTTAATCAAATATTTATAGATTATGCAGTAAAGATTCCACATGCAGCACCAATCCATGAAAGAATGATGATAATCAAAATCATGTGTGTCATTTTAACTTTCTTTTTATTCATAAAATAATAAATAAGTGCAACAGCTGCAACTGGTAATAGTGAAGGCATAACACCATCAAGTAATTCTTGAACCTTCATTGTAACATCACCATTTGTATATATAATACCTGTTTGTAATTTAACCACTGAAGAAATAAGTGATCCAACAACAGTTAAACCTAGAACAGAACATGCTTCTGTAAATACAGTAATTTGTTTACCAAGCTTAGTAACAACATTGATACCCATATTATATCCCCATTCTACTTCTAGAATACGGACAGCTAAGAATGCAAAGGTAAAGGCAGCCCATAAGAAAATTCCTAAAGGATTTCCTTGCATACCCATACTTGCAGCAATTGAACCAAAGATTGTAGGAATCATTGCCCAACCAATAGTATCACCAATACCTGCAAGAGGACCCATGATACCAATTTTAAAGTTATTAACAGCTTCTAGTGATTCTACACCACCATCATCTTCAATACCTAAGGCAGCACCCATAACAAATGGTGAAATCCATGGCATTGTATTATAATATCTCATTGCATTTAACAATGAAGCTTTAAAATCTTCATCATCAGGATACATTTTTCTAAGTAATGGATAAACAGCAAAAGCATAAGATGGTGCTAATTGTGTTTCATAGTTAAATGTTGAAATACCGATCAACCAACGTTTAGCAGCAGTTCGACAATCTTTTTTAGTTAATACTTTTCCCTTACTCATCTTCTAATTCACCTCGGAAACTAGCTCCTGCTGGTGCAGTTGCAGTTGCTAATCCTTTTTTATAAACTTCATAAGCAGCAGCTAAACCAACAGCACCGATACCTAAAGTAGGTACTGATAAATAAGCAGCTAAAACAAATCCAACAATTAAGAATGACCAGTATTTATTTAATGGCATATACATTAATAACATTGCCATCCCAACACCAGGTAATAAACCTCCGGCAATTGATAATCCAGTTGTAAACCAAGTTGGCATGAAATCCAAAATAGCATTAACGATAGATGGACCAATTGCAACACATAAGAATACAGGTACTGCTGAACATAAACCATAGAATATAGGTGAAACTTTAACTAAACGTAAGAAAGAGTTAAATTTGCCTTCTTCAATTAAAGAAACTTCTTTTTGTTCTAAGAAACCATTGAAGATTTTATAAATAACATCAAAGTTAACACCTAACATTGCAACTGGAAGCCCAATAGCTAAACCAGCTTCCATTCCACGTCCAGTAGAACATGCAATAGCAGTAGCGATAATTGCTGCAACAGGGTAATCAGGCATTGATGAACCTCCAACAGCCACAACACCCATAGACATTAATTGTAAAGTAGCCCCAATTGTAAGTCCCGTTGCTGAATCACCCATAACTAATCCAACAAGCCAACCACAAATAATTGTATTAAATGCAAATAATTGTAATGTGACATTATCTGTCATTTTCCAATAGGCTATTAGTGTAATCAAAAGAATTTGAACAGTAGTCATATTATTTCCTCTCCTTTATTTTCTATTATAAGCTGACTTTTGATTCTAATGGCTCAGCCTTATCAGTAGTTGTAAATTGAACATCTACTTTTGTACCATTCTCAATAATTTTTTTGTAAACTTCTTTTTGATCATCAAGGACACTTGCTCTTGAGCTAACAACTGTACCTTCTTTATTATTTCTTGTAATTCCTAAAACAATGCGAGGAATTTTTTGCCCCGCTTCTTCTTGAAGTTTTAAGAATGTTTCTGGATTTTCTGTAACAACAAATACTTTATGATTGTCATATTTACCAGCTTTAAAATTTTTGATAGCTGTTTCTAAAGTAATGATTGAACAAGCCATACCTGCTGGTTTACCCAAACGCATACTTTCTTTAATAATAGGGTCATTAGCCACCTTATCATCAATAACCATAACACGTTGTGCTCCTGATTGAGGGGCCCACATTGTTGCTACGATCCCATGTAATAAACGAAAATCAATCCTTCCTAAAGTAATACTCATTATTTAACTCCTCCTTTCACTTCCTATATAGCAAAATTCATGCCAATTAGTGTCGAAAAAAACAAGGTAGTGTCAATATACCCTGTTTTTTGCAATATTTAAGACAATATCTGCTTTTTTACTTCTATTTATAACTGTTTCAACATTCTTTTTATCAGAAGCATTATAAAAATCAATTGCTTCTTCTTTAGATAAATGACCTTTCATCTTACGTAAAATCAATCTGTCTTGTAATTCTTCAACATTCACATTATAAAATAAACTTTCATCACATAACCTTTCTAACTGATTCCATGGTTCATCTTTTAACAATAAATAATTTCCCTCAATTATAATGATTTCACTATGTACAAAAATTTGATTTTCTATAGGATCATGTAATTTTCTTGAATAATAAGGCCAATAACAGTCTTCTTTTTTTGTTTGAATAATCTTTTGTTTTAACTTTTCTACATTAAAAGTACGGGGGCTTCCCTTTTCTTTCCTTAAATTCATTTTATCTAGTTCTTCATTATAATAATGAAAGCCATCCATTCCTACCGTTTGCAACTTACAATCAAAATCCATTTGATTAAATAAATACTCTAAAAAAGAAACAAAAGTACTCTTTCCACTACCAGGACATCCTGCAATAAAAATAACAATACGACATTGTTTTTGTTTATAAAGATCATACCAATGATTTAATAGAGGCTTATAGACTTTATCAATATCTTCTTCGTCATATTTTGCCTCTACCTCTAAACCATTTACTAAATATTTAAATGTTTTCATTCATTTTCTCGATGACTTGATTCATTTCAACTTCGTATGTCGTTCCTTTACAGTGAATTAATGCTGGTTTAAAATACTTCATCATATTCTTCTTATCATTTAAATAAGAATATTGTAATCCTATCAAATACTCTAATGAACCTACCATTAAGTCTTTATTAGGCATATTATTCCTTTGAGCAATTTCTAATTTCTTTTTAATTTCATCAATATGTTTGCTTTCTTTTAAAATAAAGATATCATATTGGATTTTAAGATTATTATAGGTTCTTTCATCTCCTAATTTTTTTACATAGTCTAACATTTGTTTACATGATGCCTCTTCTCTTTTTCCTAAAAAGAAATAAAATGCATTTGAAATACTCATTAATTTTTGTTGAGGTTTTATACGCATATTTTCTATAAGGGCTATTTCTTTTTTTACCTCTTCACTTTCTTCTTGGGCAATATATGCAGAAAGTTTCATACTTTCTTTTATATAAGGCTTTACAAATAAGAAACATAAAATACTTTGACTTGTTTTAAAAAAGGCATCATATTTTTCTTCTTCTAAAGATGTTGTCATTTTTTTCATTACAATGTTTTTACCAATATATTGTAATACTACGAAAACAATGATAATAAAAACAGCTATCATTAAACTTTCTTTCATATCTATTCCTCCATACCTTCATATTCATCAAATGATCTTACCATCATATTTTGAATATAAATATTAATAAATTCCACTTCTTCAATAGGAATTTCTACACGATAATATTTTTCAACCTGCTTAAAAGCTTTTTTTACTGTCATATAAAATTTAATGAAATCTTCATTACAATCAGATAATTCTTTTTGATAAGATTCAATGCCTTCTCTTGTCACTAATCTTTCCATCAAACAACATATATGAACATATAAGCCAAAGCATGTATTATTTGTAAATGTTGTCTTCATTTCTTGTTGTAATAAATCTATTGCATTGGCAACTCTTTCTAAAAGTTGAGTTGGATTTAATACTGTTAAATTATTTATTATATTTGTTAGTGAAAAATTCTTTAACATTTTCTTTTGAAAACTATCCATATCCTCTTGACTAATAACATCTGCAAAATAAGAGGTTAAGAAATCTAAAGAACTATTCATTATTAATTCTTCTATAGCAATAAAATGAAGATTCTTTAATTTTGGATTCAATGTTCCAATAACACAAATAACATCATAATCCTTTAATAATTTTTCTTCTAAATTAACTTCTAATAAAGAAGTATAATCATAGGTAATTACTTTCACAGGTAAATGTTCAGGTAAAGAATCTTCGATGATTTCTTTAAGTTTTTCAGCTGTTCCTAACCCTGTTGCACATGAACAAACAATTACTTTTTCCTTCTTTTGAGAATTAATAATTTTATAATTTGTTTGACTATATTCTATACTTTCATCAAATATTTCTTGTAGAGACTTTTTATCAAGAATTCCTTTTCCAACAAATAAGGTAAATCGTGTATTAACATTATTAGCGATTGCAATATTCGATTTTGAAACATTATTTAATCCATTATAAATTTCTTCTAAAGACCCCATATCTACAAGCAATATTAAATTCTTAATATTTCCACCATAACTTTCAATAAAAACATTCAATTTATTAATAATTAATTGCGTAGATGTATCTAATGGCATATCTATTGCCTCGAAAACATATTCATCTAACATACGATTAACTGCATCTGCGATAGATGATGCCGTAGCATAACCATGAGATAAAACAACTCCAACGGTTTGATTTAAAACACGATTACCATGATAAGATTCTATAAATAAAGCAAAAATCGATGTTAAATAATTGTGCCAATTCAAATTAATATAAATACCACATAATTCATTTAAATATTTTGCGATTTCATAAGATCTAAAATAGTTGGATTTAACAACCGTTTCTAAAGATTGAAATCCTTCTTGATGAATATCGAAATAAGATTCAACAATAACATAATATGTATAATAATCTTGAATAAGTAATGATAACGTAAGTATTTCACTTGATTGAAAATCACAACGATATTTATCATTAATAAGTTCTGCCATTTTTTTTATAACATTTGTAAAATAGGCAATATCTATAGATTTCTCTTTATTTTCTCTAAATAAAGAATCATTTGAATATGTTTGTGTTTCACTGAGTGCTTGTTCTAAAAAAGACTGAATAGATATTTCTTCTTTTGAATAATTTTCTAATAACTCTAATAATTTATTAGAATATTCTTTAAAAGGAAATTCATTTTCATATTTATTTTTTAAATCATTTAAGGAATATAACTGATTTCTTCCTACTAAAATACTATTATCTATATGATTATTAAAGCGTACACGTGATGGTAAACAAAGTGAATTTATTTCAATATAATCCTTATTCTTATTTGAATATAAGGCATTCATGCAGGTTTCTTGTATTACATTTTTCAATTCTCCAATATTTCCTTCATATTCATTGTTTAATAATGCTGCATATACAACATTACCAATACGAATTTCTTTATGAATATGTTTCGCTTCATTTTCTAAAAACCGTACAATAATATTTGATTTTTCCATTTTACTTCTTTTAGACAAAGAAGGTATTTCCATTTGAATTGGAATACGCCTTAATAAAGTTTTTAATAAAACTTCTTTAGGGTTTTCTGTTGTCGCAAAAGCCAAAAAAACATTACTATGATACTCGTTTTCACTATCTCCTAAAACATGATAATTTCCTTTATCCATAAATAGAAACAATTTTTCTTGGCATTCAGGTTTTAAACAATGAACTTCATCAAGAAACAACATTCCTCCATCAGCAACTTTAATTAGTCCCGGATTATCATTATCTGCTCCGGTAAAAGCGCCTCTTTTATATCCAAATAAATTCGCGGTAATAAGTTCTGGATTATTCGCGTATTCTGAACAATTCACATGTACAAATTTTGCTTTTTCTGAAAAGATTCCATTATTTTTTCCATACTCAAACATTTTTTCAATAATAAAACTTTTACCTGTGCCTGTTGGTCCATTTAAAAGTATAGGTAGTCCATGTGGTGGATAAGAGATACTTGCTTTACATGATTCAATAATCTTTCTTAAAGAACCATTATAACCTATTAAATCTCTAAAATCCTTGGATCCTCTCCCACAAGTTTTTGCATATTCATCTAATTCATCAAGTGAGGCAAACATCAATTTATTTATTTTAATATTATATCTTTTTTCTAATTCGCTCTTTTCTAAAAAAAGAACAGGACGTGTATTAATTTTCACAAAACGCCCTTGATTAAAATAATCGTTTAAATACGATGAAATACTGTTACGTGATAATCCAATGATATTTGAAAGATTTGAAGCATTATTATCTTCATAATCACCTCGTCTTGTATTTTCCTTTACTAACGTAATTAAGCGTTCTTCCATAATAAACCTCTCTTATAAGATTGTTTCTCTATTCCCATAAATTATTGTAATACAAAAATAAATATTTGAAAACTAAAACGAAAGATTTATATCTTTCGTTTTATAGACACTTTTTTATTATTCGCTTATTATCAAACTTTTTTTACTTTATTATTTTTCTTATATAGAAAGCTTTTTATAGTTATTTTATGGTACAATTATTTCAAAAGGAGGCGATTTTGTGTATCGTTTTTACGTATCAAGTTACGCTAAAGGAAAAGAAAAAGGTCTTTATGTATGTACTCTAGATGAAACTAAAAATGAACTTCATTTAAATAAACATATTCCTACCGAAGATTTTCCTTCTTATGTTATTAAAAAAGATGATTTTCTTTATGTATCTTTAAAAGATGCACGTGTTGGTGAAGGAGGAGGTGTCGCAAGTTATCATATTGAAGAAGATGATTTAAAACAACTTTCTTTTTATAATTCCCATGGTCGTTCTTATACTCATTTATGTTTAAGTCCTGATCAAAAATATTTATTTACAGCCAATTATCACGTTGGAGCAACAGCTGCTTTCCCTTTAAAGGATCATAAAATTGGAGATAAACTTTCAGTTGTTCACCATCATGGTTCAGGAATTGATTTACTTAAAAGACAAACAAGTCCTCATGCTCATTATGTAGGAATTACTCCTGATCATAAATATCTTTACAGTGTTGACCTAGGTGCTGATAAAATTATTATGTATGAATTTATTAATGAAAAATTACAAGAAACATCATTAAGTCAATCTGTGATTCCTGGTAGTGGGCCTCGTCATATGATTTTTTCTCATGATGGTAAATATTGTTATCTTGTTAACGAAATTGCAAATAGTATTATGGTTTATCAATATGAAGATGGACACTTTACTTTGATTCAAGTTATTCATTGTGTACCTCGTCATTTCCATGGTTTTTCAAGTGCTGCTGCTATTCATATGACATCAAGTGGTAAACATATTATTGTTTCTAATAGAGGTCATGATAGTATTGTCCTTTATCGTGTGAATCAAGAAACTGGAAAAATCACTTTACTTTATATGGTGCATACTGGAAAAGGACCTCGTGATTTTAATATTATTGATGATCGTTATATTGTTGTTGCTAGTCAAGAAGATGATCGTTTGGAGCTTTATACATTTGATGAAGAAAAAGAAGAAATTAAGCCTACAGGAAATACCTTAGATATTATTCAACCTGTTTGTGTGGCTTTATAAAAGGAGAAAAATTATGAAATACGAAATTGTTGGAGATACTCTCCCTGTTGTTATTTGTCATTTAAATAAAGGTGAAAAAATGATTAGTGATAGTGGTGCTATGGCTTGGATGGATCCATGTATGAAAATGGAAACAAATGGTGGTGGTGCTGGTAAAATCATCAGTAGAATGTTTTCTGGTGAAACTTTATTTAGAAATAGTTATACGGCAAACAAAGATGGTTTGATTGCCTTTGCCTCAAGTTTCCCTGGAAAAATTGTCGCTATTGATGTAGAGCCTGGAAAAGAAGTCATCATTCAAAAATCTGCTTTTCTAGCTAGTGAAGAAAATGTAGAAACATCGGTTTGCTTTAATAAGAAATTTTCTTCTGGTATATTTGGTGGTGAAGGTTTTATTTTAACAAAGATTTCAGGACACGGAACATGTTTTATTGAAATTGATGGAAGTACCGTAGAATATAATTTACTACCAGGTCAACAAATGGTGATTGATACCGGTTATCTTGCAATGATGGATGCTACTTGTAAAATGGATATCCAATCAGTTCCTGGTTTAAAAAATAAATTTTTAGGAGGAGAGGGATTATTTAATACAGTGGTTACTGGCCCTGGTAAAATTGTGGTTCAAACAATGCCTATTTCAGCAGTCGCAAATTCACTTGCAAGATTTTTCCCTCAAGGTAAATAATGAAGAAATTGTTTTGTTTTGATATTGATGGTACTTTAAGAACAACCACAGATCATCAAGTACCAGAAAGCACTGTCAAAGCTTTAAACTTATTAAGAGAAAAAGGACATCTTTTACTAGTTTCAACAGGAAGAAGTGTGGATTCTTTAAAAAATACACATATTTATGATACTTTTTCTTTTGATGGCTATGTATGTAATAGTGGACAAGCTTTATTAGATAAAGATTTAAATTTAATTCACAAAGAAAATCTTTCTCGAGAAGTGGTTTTAAAAGCTCTAGAAGCTTCTAAAAAACATAACATTCCTTTAGCACTTAAATGTACACCAAGAATTATTAATATGGAACCAAATGAAGATGTCATTCGCTCATGTAATTATTTCAATAACCCTATTCCAACTGTAGGTACATATACAAATCAAGAAGTAGGTGCCATGATTGCCTATGGTCCTTTAGGATATGATTATCAAGAATTTAAAGCTATTGATGAATTAGATGTAATGGTTGGTGAAAGTAGTTATGCAGATATTACAATCAAAGGCATTTCTAAAGCAACAGGTATTGCTTATTTTATGAAGTTATGGAATATAGATAATTATGTCGCTTTTGGTGATTCTTTAAATGATGTTGAAATGTTTAAGCATGCATCGTTTTCTATTTGTATGGGACAAGGAAATAGTGATTTAAAGAGATTAAGTGATTTTGTGACAACTTCTATTGATGAAGATGGTATTTATTACGCATGTAAAGAATTAGGTTATATCCAATAAGATATAACCTAATTTTTCATATAAAAAAGAACAATGCTTTAGTATTACTACATTGTTCTTTTTAGTTTTATCTTAATTTTGTAATATCAATTAATGATGGTACACCTTGTTTACGTTTTTCAAGTGAATCAATAAGTGCTTTTGCTGTATCAAGTGACGTATAAATTGGAATACCTGCTTCTACGGCAAAACGTCTAATTAAGAAGCCATCTTTTAAGTTATCATTTCTTGTTGGAATATCGATTACTAAATCAACTGTATCCGTAAACATTAAGTCAAAGATTGTATTTGTTTTTTCACAGATACGATTGACAAAATGTACAGGTACGTCATGTTCTTTTAAGAATTTATATGTTCCTTCTGTTGCATATAAATCATAACCAAACATATAATATTGTTTAGCGATTGGTAAGAATTCTTCTTTAGAAGAATCTTTAATTGTACAAATGATATTCTTTCTCTTAGGTAATTGAATACCTGTTCCCATGAATGCTTTATAAATAGCTTCATCTAAGTTTTTAGAAATGCCTAAAACTTCACCTGTTGATTTCATTTCAGGTCCTAAAGAAATTTCTGCACCTTTGATTTTTTCAAATGAGAACACTGGCATTTTAACTGCAATTGTTTCTTTTTCCGGAACAATTCCATAAGAATATCCTTGTTCTTCAATTGTATGTCCCATAATTGCTTTTGTAGCAATGGCAACAATTGGGATATCTGTAACTTTTGAAATATAAGGAATTGTTCTTGAAGATCTTGGGTTAACTTCAATAACATAAACTTGATCTTCATAAACAATGAATTGAATATTGATTAATCCCACAACATGTAATGCTTTAGCAAGACGTTTTGTATAATCAACGATAACATCTTTAATTTCTTGTTTGATTTTTTGTGGTGGGTAAACAGAAATACTATCTCCAGAGTGAACTCCCGCACGTTCAACGTGTTCCATAATACCTGGAATTAAGATACCATGTCCATCACAAACTGCATCAACTTCAACTTCTTTACCAGATAAGTATTTATCAATTAAGATTGGATGTTCTTGGTATTGTCTATTAATGATTTTCATGAACTTTTTAATATCACCATCATTTAAGGCAATTTCCATACCAGCACCACCTAATACATAAGATGGTCTTACTAAAACTGGATATCCTAATTTATTAGCAACTTCAATGGCTTCTTCTGTTGTAAAGACTGTTGAACCTCTTGGACGGTCAATATGACATTTTTCAAGAATTTCATCAAATCTTTCTCTATCTTCAGCTGCATCTACATCATCAGCATCTGTTCCTAAGATTTTAACACCCATATCTGTTAAAGCTTTTGTAAGTTTAATGGCTGTTTGTCCCCCAAATTGCACGATGGCTCCATCTGGTTTTTCAATATCAACAATGCTTTCTACATCTTCAGCAGTTAATGGTTCAAAATATAAACGATCTGCAATATCAAAGTCAGTTGATACTGTTTCAGGATTGTTATTAACAATAATTGTATCGTATCCTGCTGCTTTTAAGGCCCATACACAATGTACCGAACAGTAATCGAATTCGATACCTTGTCCTATACGAATTGGTCCTGATCCTAAAACCATGATTTTTTTCTTTTCTCTTTGAGGTTCTACTTCGTTCACTCCACCTTGAATTGAATAGTAATAAGGTGTTTGTGCATCAAATTCTGCCGCACATGTATCAACAACTTTATAAGCTGCAACAATATTATTTTCTTTACGCATTTGATGAATTTCTTGTTCTGTTTTTCCAGTTAATTCAGCAATGACTCTATCTGGGAATTGTAATCTTTTTGCTTGTTTTAATAAATCAACTGTTAATTCTTCTGTTTTAATTCTTTCTTCCATTTCTACTAAATGTTTGATTTTATCAATGAACCAAACATCAATTTTAGTAATTTCATGGATTTCTTGTTCAGTAATTCCTTTTCTTAAGGATTCAGCTACTGCAAAGATACGTTGATCATCAACATCTTTTAATTTTTGTTTTAATTCATCATGTGTTAATTTTGTAAAGGCATCTAAATGTAAGTAGAAAACATTTTGTTCAAGAGAACGTAAAGCTTTCATTAAAGCTCCTTCAAAGTTATTACAGATTGACATAACTTCTCCAGTTGCTTTCATTTGTGTTCCTAATTTTCTTGAAGCATCAACGAATTTATCAAATGGCCATTTAGGAATTTTACATACAACATAGTCTAATGTTGGTTCATAAGAAGCGTATGTTTTACCTGTAACGGCATTTTTGATTTCATCTAAGGTATATCCTAAAGCAATTTTAGCCGCTAATTTAGCAATTGGATAACCTGTTGCTTTAGAAGCTAAAGCTGATGAACGAGAAACACGTGGGTTTACTTCGATAACACAATATTCAAAGCTATTTGGATTTAATGCATATTGAACGTTACATCCACCTTCAATATTTAATGCTGTAATGATATTTAAAGCTGATGAACGTAACATTTGATATTCTTTATCTGATAAAGTTTGGCTTGGTGCCACAACAATACTATCTCCTGTATGAACACCAACAGGATCTAAGTTTTCCATGTTACATACAGTAATACAGTTTCCTACACTATCTCTCATTACTTCATACTCGATTTCTTTCCATCCAGCAATACATCTTTCAATTAAACATTGACTTACTCTTGATAGACGTAAACCATTTGAACAAATATCATGAAGTTCTTTTTCATTATTTGCGATACCTCCACCAGTACCACCTAAAGTATAAGCAGGTCTTACAACAACTGGATAACCAATTTTTTCGGCGAATTCTAAAGCGTCATTAACATGGTTAACAACGATGGATGCAGCACATGGTTCGTTAATTCTTTCCATTAAGTTTTTAAATTCTAAACGATCTTCTGCAAGTTTGATGGTATCTGTATTTGTCCCAATTGTACGAACATTGTGTTCTTCTAAGAATCCTTCATCCGCTAAAGCCATAGCGATATTTAATGCATTTTGTCCACCTAATGTTGGTAAAATGCTATCTGGTTTTTCTTCCATGATTAATTTTTTAACAACAGGTACAGTTAATGGTTCGATATAAACTTTATCTGCGATATCAGCATCTGTCATGATAGTTGCTGGGTTTGAGTTAATTAAAACAACTTCTACCCCTTCTTCTCTTAAAGCACGACATGCTTGTGTTCCAGCATAATCGAATTCTGCTGCTTGACCAATGATGATAGGTCCTGAACCGATAACTAATACTTTTTTAATACTTAAATCTCTTGCCATCTTATTTACCCTCCATCATTTTTTCAAATTCATCAAATAAAGCATCTGTATCTAATGGACCAGCACATGCTTCTGGATGAAATTGTACTGTTTTAATATTTTTACCAATATATTCAACACCTTCAATTGTTTGGTCATTTACATTAATAAACCAAGGTTTTGCGATATTTCGATCAATAGAATCATCACAAATTACATAGTTATGATTTTGTGTAGAAATATAAACACGACCTGTATTTAAATCTTTAACAGGATGATTTGCACCATGGTGTCCATATTTTAATTTTTCTGTTTTAAAACCATGAGCTAAAGCCATCAATTGATGTCCTAAACAGATTGCAAAGATTGGTAAACCACTTTCAGATAGTTTTTTAACTTCTTTAATGATTTCAACATTTTCGCTTGGATCTCCAGGACCATTTGATAACATCACTCCATCATAGTTTCCTTCAATGATTGTACTTGCAGGAGTAGATGCTGGATAAACTGTGACTTCTATATTTCTCTTTGCAAGTGATTTAGCAATATTCTTCTTAGCACCAAAATCTAATAAAGCAACTTTTCGATCTCCACTACCTACTGTATAAGGTTTGTCACATGTTGTTCTTTCAACGACACCAGTTACTTTAAAGTTATGTATTTTTTCCATCACTTCACTTAAATCATCATATTTTGTTGTTGTAATCATTCCATTCATACAACCTTTATTTCTAATGATTTTAGTTAAATGTCTTGTATCGATTCCTTGAATACAAGGAATGTCATGTTCAATTAAATAATCTTTTAAATCAATATTTTTTCTAAAATTACTTCCAAGTCTTGCAAGTTCATTTACAACAAATCCTTCAACATAAGGTTTTGTAGATTCTTGATCTTCTAAGCATACTCCATAGTTTCCAATCAATGGATATGTCATAACAACTGATTGTCCTGCATAGGAAGGATCTGTCAGTACTTCTACATATCCTGTCATCGACGTATTAAATACAAATTCACTGACAACTTCTTTGTCAGCTCCTACGCTTTCACCTTCAAATACGTTTCCATCTTCTAAGATTAAATAGGCTTTCATATATTTTCCTCCTTTTTTTGTTATAAAAAAACATATCAATTAAAAATGATATGTTAGAAACAATGAGAATATAAAAATGAGGTACTCGTATTCAATTGTAAGCAATCATATTTGACACTTTGTTGTAACATAGCCCTCATCTCCTTTTGTTCTTGAATAGTATAGTAGATTTGATAACATTTTTCAACACTATTTTATAATTTTTTATTATTATGTAATTTTATTTTATTAACAATTTTTTAGTATAAGAAAAAAAGAGATTTTACTCTCTTTCTATTTTTGAAAATACTTTTCTATTTCTTTTACTTCTTTTTCTGGAATTTTTAACAGCTCTGCTGCTTTAGAAAACGATATATTTAAACTACTCATCAAATTAGAAATAAGTTTCCTATTATTTTCTTTACGTTCCATTTGTTTACCCTGATTGATTCCTTGACTTATTCCTTCATTTCTTGCTTCTAATGCAATACTTTCGCCTAAATTACACATACCCTTAACCTCACTTTCTATCCTTTTCGTATCAAATCCATACTCTTCTATAATTATTTGTTTTCCCTTATAATCTAATACATTATTTAAAAAGACCATCAATGGTGTCAATAATTCATCATATACTTCGTACTTTTTATTTAAGTCATGTTCTTTGTTTAAGTATATCACAAGAATTACTCCCTTGTCATAAACTTCTTTTTCTTCTGCTGTCGTTCCACAAACAATCCTTTCATTTGTTTCATAGACATTCATATGCCCATCTTTTATCTTTGGAGCCTTTGGCATAATCCACAAAGAATAAACCTTTTTCATTCCATCATAGTTTTTACCATCATACTCTCTTCCCCATTGACTAGATAACATTCTGGCAATATAAGCTTGCCCTCTCGTAATAATTGAGTATCCTGGATAAAGATTATTTTGTATTTCTACATTCAAATAAACCCGTATTTTCTTTCCATCTTTTTGTGGTACATCAAT
Source organism: Faecalibacillus sp. MSK20_93 (assembly GCF_020589945.1). Classification (NCBI taxonomy): domain Bacteria; kingdom Bacillati; phylum Bacillota; class Erysipelotrichia; order Erysipelotrichales; family Coprobacillaceae; genus Faecalibacillus; species Faecalibacillus sp. MSK20_93. The sequence continues at coordinate 33,549 of NZ_JAJDKA010000020.1, forward strand.
ATAACATAAAATATCATAATATACCATCCCTTCATCTTTGATGAAGCCTTCCTTATCTACAAGATGAAAATGTGGATTAACTATTCTATCACCTATATGTACTCCTTTTATTAGTCTTCTAATTTCTTCAATACTTAAATGCTTTGCTTCATCTACAACTACCTTTATGATTCTTGATAATACTTCTTCATTTCCTATGATCATTTTACACAGATGATCATACATTGTTGTTTGTTTACTTGTTGTTATTTTATTTATTTTGTCCATAAGTAGTCCTCCTACTTATTTATCTGTTCTTTTTTTACTTTTTTTCTTCTTTTTTTGAAAAAAAATAAAAAAATTGTTAGGAAATCAGATGATTTCCTAACAATCATGTATCTTAGTCTTTAATAGCTTTATGATATTCTTGAAGTGATTTAACTTCATGTGTTCCATGAATTTCAGCTTCTAAGATACCTTCTACAGCTGCATTTGCAGCAGCAATGTTTGTCATGTATGGAATTTTCATTTTAATAGCTGTTTTTCTAATATAACTATCATCATGTGCAGATTCTTTACCATGTGGCGTATTGATCACCATATCAAGTTCACCATTTGTAAGAGCATCTGCAATATTTGGACGACCTTCTTTGATCTTTTTAATTTTGATAGCTGGAATGTTATTGCTATTGATTAATTCAAATGTTTTACCTGTAGCCACAATTTCAAATCCTGCATCATAATATTTTCTAGCAAGAGCAACAACATCTTTTTTATCTCTATCAGAGACAGAAATTAAAACACGACCAGATGTTGGTAATTTTGTTTGAGTAGCTTCTTCAGCTTTAAAGATAGCAGCTCCATAAGAATTAGCTAAACCTAATACTTCTCCTGTTGATCTCATTTCAGGCCCTAGAATTGGATCAACTTCAGGGAACATATTGAATGGGAAAACAGCTTGTTTTACACCAATATGAGGAATCTTTCTATCTTTTAAATCTTTAACAGGTGATGGTCTACCTGTAAGTTCACTCGTAACGATATCTGTTGCAAGTTTTACCATGTTGATGTTACATACCTTAGATACTAAAGGTACTGTTCTTGAAGCACGTGGATTTGCTTCTAAAACATAAACTTTATCATCAGCAATCGCATATTGCATATTCATTAAACCACGTACATTCATTTCTCTAGCAATTTTCTTAGTATATTCTTTTATTGTTTGTACATGTCTTACTGGAATATGTTTAGATGGTAAAATACATGCTGAGTCCCCTGAGTGAATACCAGCAAGTTCAATATGTTCCATAACAGCAGGCACAAAAACATTTTCTCCATCAGAAATAGCATCTGCTTCACATTCCATCGCATCATTTAAGAAACGGTCAATTAAGATAGGACGATCAGGTGTTACCCCAACAGCAGCTGCCATATATTGTTTTAATGAATCATCATCGTAAACAACTTCCATACCTCTACCACCTAATACGTAAGATGGTCTTACCATTAATGGATAACCAATTCTTTGAGCGATTTCTAAAGCATCATCGATTGTTACAGCCATTCCTGATTCAGGCATTGGAATTTCTAATTTTTCCATCATTTCATTAAATAAGTCACGATCTTCTGCCATATCAATTGTTTCAGGTGTTGTTCCTAAAATATTTACACCATTTTCTTTTAATTGACTTGCTAGATTTAATGGTGTTTGTCCCCCAAATTGAGCAATGACTCCTAATGGTTTTTCTTTTTCATGAATACTTAAAACATCTTCTAATGTTAATGGTTCAAAATAAAGTTTATCAGATGTATCATAATCTGTTGAAACTGTTTCTGGGTTACAGTTAACAATGATTGTTTCAAATCCTAATTTCTTTAAGGCAAGAGAAGCATGAACACAGCAATAGTCAAATTCAATACCTTGACCAATTCTGTTAGGTCCTCCACCTAAGATCATGATTTTTTTATTATTTGATACTTCATCTTGATCTTTTCCATTATATGTAGAGTAATAATAAGAACTATCTTTTGTACTTGATACATGAACTGGTTCCCAGACTTGATGCATACCCATAGCAAGTCTTTGATTTCTAATTTCTTTTTCTTCAACATCTAATAACTTAGAAATATATTTATCAGCAAAACCATCTTGTTTAGCTTGTTTTAAAACATTGTCTGGTAATTGTTGTCCTTTATAAGAAGAAATTTTTTCTTCTTCTTCAACAAGTTCTTTCATTTGTTCAATGAAATAATGTTTAATTTTTGTAAGTTCAAATAATTCATCAACAGTAGCTCCTTTTCTTAAAGCTTCATACATAATGAATTGTCTTTCACTTGTTGGATTAACTAATAATTTTAATAATTCATCTTTAGATAAATCATTAAAGTTCTTTGCATATCCTAAACCATAACGTCCAATTTCTAATGAACGAATTGCCTTTTGAAAAGCTTCTTTATAAGTTTTACCAATACTCATAACTTCCCCTACAGCTTTCATTTGTGTACCAAGTTTATCTTCTGCTCCTTTGAATTTTTCAAAAGCCCAACGTGCAAACTTAATAACAACATAATCCCCATCAGGATAATATTTATCTAACGTTCCATATTTACCACAAGGAATCTCATCTAATGTAAGTCCAGCCGCTAACATTGCTGAAATTAAAGCAATAGGGAAACCTGTCGCTTTAGAAGCTAAAGCAGATGAACGAGATGTTCTTGGATTGATTTCAATAACAACAATACGATCTGTTACTGGATCATGAGCGAATTGAACATTTGTACCTCCAATAACTCCAATTGATTCAACAATACGATAAGCTTGTTCTTGTAAACGATTTTGCACTTCTTTTGAAATTGTAAGCATTGGTGCACTACAGAAAGAATCTCCAGTATGTACTCCTAATGGATCAATATTTTCAATAAAACAAATTGTAATCATGTTATTTTTAGCATCTCTTACAACTTCTAATTCTAATTCTTCCCATCCTAAAATAGATTCTTCAATTAAGCATTGGTGTACTAAACTTGCTTGCAACCCTCTATTTACAACTGTTTTTAATTCATCAACATTGTAAACAAGTCCTCCACCTGCTCCACCCATTGTATAGGCAGGTCTTACAACTACTGGATAGCCTAATTTATCAGCAATAGCTAAAGCTTCATCAACCGTATTTGCAATTTCACTTCTTGCCATTTCAATACCAAGTTCATTCATGGCTTTTTTGAATTCTAAACGGTCTTCTCCACGTTCAATAGCATCTACTTTTACCCCTAATACTTGAACGTTATATTTGTCTAAAACTCCGGCATTACTTAATTCAGAACATAGATTTAAAGCTGATTGTCCACCTAAGTTAGGAAGTAAAGCATCTGGTCTTTCTTTTTCAATGATTTGTGTTAATCTTTCTACATTCAATGGTTCAATATATGTCACATCTGCAGTTTCTGGATCTGTCATAATTGTAGCTGGGTTAGAATTGACTAAAACAATTTTATACCCTAATCCTCTTAATGCTTTACAAGCTTGTGTTCCTGAATAATCAAATTCACATGCTTGACCAATAATAATTGGTCCTGAACCAATGACTAATACTGTGTTAATATCTTCTCTTTTTGGCATCTTTAATCCTCCTTTTGATTGTAAAAAAAACATATCTTAGAAAAGATACGTTTCAAATTAAAAAATAAAAAGCGAAAAAGGGCCCATGTCTTTATATTGAATTGTCATAAGTAGATCTTTTTTCATAATGGCCTCCTATAAGCAATTTCGCTCTATCTATAGAAAAATTATATAAGATAATGATTGGGAATTAAATAAATTAAAATATAATTATCATACTAATTTTTTATTTCCATGCCAAATAATATCCTTGCCAATTCTTTTTAAGTTGAGCTGTTACTTCTTGTTTCTTTTTTATTCCCATTTCATTTGTATACGTATATTCAACCATCACAGTATCTTCTTTTTTTATATTTTTACATGTATACGCTTTTTCAAATTCAATATATTCTTTATCCCACAAATAGATTTCATCTTTCTTTATCTTATTTCCACTAAATGAAAGAGTAAAATCACCTTTGTTCTTTTTTTCATTATAACTTTCTAACATGATTCCACCACTAGCATCTTCATCTAAATAGTTTTCAAAGTTCACATCCATATCTAATACTTCCGAATTTGTTTCACCATTTGTTTGTGAAATAAGCTGTGCAGATTGAAGGGTTTGAATAGGAAGATTTATTGTTCCATTAAAACGATCTTCTTCTTTATTTAAAGAAAGTGTATATGTATCTTTATCTGTTTTAAAAATAACTTGTGCTGTTGTATTATCTTAATAATTTTTTAAAATCAAATCAATATTTATATTATAACTATCCTTTTTAATATCACTGATATAACCACTAAAATAAGAACAAATAGAATTTGTATCTAGTGAAATTGGTTGATCACCATAAAAGTCATTGATTTGTTGTTGCAACGAAGAATTTGCTTCTTCCAATGCATCCATTCTCTCACTCATCTTAACTGCTACATAACTTTCCATAATAAATGCTAGAAAAATAACAATTCCAAAGATAATAATCATATTTCGATGATTAGTATATAGAATCAAAAAAGAATAATGATACAGTTTATTATAATGATTCTATTCAAATTACTTTGAATAAAAAGAATAAAGTTAAAAAAGTAGAACTATTTACAGATCATTACAAAGTTGAAGGTAATTTCTACGTTGGTTTAGAAAAAAATAATTTAGATTACGAAAATCACAAAGAAGCGAACAATCAATATATTGCCTATAGTGAAAATAAAACAGTTAAAATGACCTACACGCTTTCAAACAATACAATTACAAAAATCACATTATCTTAAAAAATAGCTATCATTTGATAACTATTTTTCTTTTAGCTTCTTCATTTTTTCCTCTTTTGCAATCGTTTTAAAAATAATACTTTTACTTGTAGGACTATATGATTCAAAATCTATCTCATGTGCATGCTCATCATATATTGGTGCATCATCCACAATAATCGTTACATTCATACGTAAAATATCATAAATTCTTTTTACTAATTTATTATTGGGATTTAAATTAGGATTTGTTTCAATTCTATAAATAGTACTCTCACTTACTCCTAAGCCCTCTGCAAGCTCTTTTCTAGAAACGCCTCTTTCTATTCTTTTATTCATAATTATCTCATTAACATTCATTATCCGTCACCCTTTTAATTCATGTTAACAATTAAATCGTGCATTTTACGCATTATAAAAGATACCTTCAGGAACGATAACTATTCTTTCATGCGCATTCTATTGACTTCATATCTATGTCAAATATAAAGTACACTTAAGGAGGTAATTATGATAAACTATTTAATTGAAAAATACTTTACATTGTTAAAGGGAATTGCATACGGTAGTGCTTCATCATTATCAAGTATGGATTTTTATGAATTTGAAAAACCTGAACAATTAAAGAATTTAAACAAATAAGGAAGGTGGCATCATTATGAATATTTTGATATTAGAGGATACAAATACTTTTGTAGAGGAGTTTGTTGATATACTCAAAAATAACAATCTATTCACTGATGCCCATTTCTTTTGTCTAGGGGATCACTTTGAAGAGATTGATGATACAAAAGATTACCAAGTTATTTTTATAGATGTTCATTTAAGTAAATCAATAAATGGTATTGTCTTTTCTATAGAACTTAAAAAGAGGTTTCCCAAAGCACTTATTGTTTTTGTGACCATGAACAATAACTTTGTTCATAAATCTATGGAACTTCAACCATTTTATTTCATTAGAAAAGATCATTTAAATGAAGACATGTCTATCTTCTTTAAAATGTTTAAAGAACATTTAGAAAACACAAGTTTTATAGTCATTAACGCTAGAGAAAAACGTGTACGTATTAATACCAGTGATATTATCTACATAGAAGCTGATGGTCATTACTTAAAAATTATCACACTAGATGGTGAATATAAATTTAAAGAAAAAATCAAAGAATTCCAAAAACAACTTAATAATAACAATATCATTCAAGTACATAGATCCTATCTTATTAATTTAGATTTTGTCTATGATGTAAATTCCAAGTTCATCATCTTAAGAAATAAGAAAGAAATCAATATAGGTAAAACATATAAAAAGAAATTCAAACTAGCTTATCAGGACTATTTACTCAATGGTAGCTTATAGTATATTTCTTAATTTTGTAGAAGTATTTACCCTTACTACTTTCGTTTACCTTTATTATTCACTTTCAAATAAGAAAACATTTGTATTATTATTTTGTTGTTTATTATTTGGTTTTGAAATATGTGATATCTTAAAAGAAAACGGTATTGTATTAATGTCATTTAATTTTATAGTCTGTTATGGATTTATCTTGTATAAGAAAAAAGTGTTTAATTTTGGTGATTTGTTTATCCTAGGTTTTTATGTATTTTCAATGAATATTTTACCACTTTTAATATATTATTTTTTGAAACAAACATTAATTTTAAACATTTCAACAATTTATATTTTAGTTGGAATTATATCAAAAATCATACTTATTCTCTTTACTTATTGGTTAATAAAACATCTTAGATATCAAATATATGTTCCAAATAAACAATACTTTTTAGTTGTCATCACAGAAATAATAGTTTTAATTAGTTTAGGAATTATTGGTTATTCTACAGTAGATGCATATGTAAGCTATGCAGAAATACTTATTATTGTTCTATTATTTGTAATTTTTATATTAATTATACTTAATGGTGTTTACTTTAATATGGTTTATACAGAAAAGATGCAATATGAAAAACAATTACAAAAAGAAAAATATATAAAACAAAGCTTACGTCTCATACAAAACATTAGTTATGATATTGATGATAAGAAACATCGTATTCATTGGATATTAAAACACATTAAACACTTAAATAACGATACCAATCCAGAAATATCCAAAGCTATTGAACAATATCAATCTAAAAACACTTACCAAAAATTAGTTGCATCTAAAAATCCAGTATTTGATATTTTGATTTCTGTAAAAATCAATAGGTTACAAGACGATAATATAAGTATTAAACCTTTCTTTGAAATTAGCCAAAATGAAAAATATGATGATTTAGATTTTATTGATGTTATTTCTGAAATATTAGATTATGTTAAAAGACATAATGAAATAACTTTGCACATCAAAGGTCAAGGTATTTATACGTTAGTTGAGCTTTATTCAGAAAATGATTTTTATGATTATGATAGATGTAAAATTGAATCTGATTTAATTGTTAAGAAAAAGAACATTTATAAAGATGGTATTTATTACATGAAATTTTTATTAAAAGGAACAGATGATGATGTTAGAGAAAATTTATGATAAATATGATTTTGATCAAGATTATGAAGTCTATAAGTATGGTCAACAAGTTTTAATATTTAATTCAATCGTTAATATATTTATGTTTATTCTAGGATTATGTTTACATGAAGGACTTATGACACTAGTTTGGATGCTTTCATTTTCTGGCTTAAGAGTAAATTTAGGTGGTTATCATTGTAATAGTCCAATTAAATGTTTTATTACATCTAATAGCGTTTATCTTATTTCAATACTAGCATATCAATATTTAAGTAATTATTTCCTTGTATTTTTATTTATACTATTTGTATTATTACTAGTAATGAGCAAATATTTTAAATATTTAAATAAAAAAGCAAAATTAACAATGTGCATTGAAGTCATTTGCCTTCTAATTCCAAAAATAAATATGATTATAGTTCTAACATTAATAGAAAATATAATTAGTTATTTAATGACAGCCAAAGAAAAAGTCAATTCGTAATGTGAATTGACTTTTTAAATACTATTTATTTTGTAGATATTCATCCATTGCTTTAGCTGCTTTTTTACCAGCACCCATTGCTAAGATAACTGTTGCTGCACCAGTAACAACATCTCCACCTGCATAAACACCATCTTTAGATGTTTTCATTGAATCTTCATCAACGATAATTCCACCCCAAGATTGGCAATCTAAACCAGGAGTTGTATGTCTAATTAATGGATTTGGACTTTGTCCAATAGCAACAATAACTGTTCCTGTTTCAATTGTGAAGTTAGATCCTTCTTTAGCGATTGGTCTTCTTCTTCCAGATGCATCAGGTTCACCTAATTCCATTTCAACACATTCCATAGATTTAACCCATCCATCTTCACCTTCAATTTTAACTGGATTAGTTAATAATTTGAAGATAATTCCTTCTTCTTTAGCGTGATGTACTTCTTCAGCACGAGCAGGAACTTCTTCAGGTCCACGACGATAAACAATATATACGTTTTTAGCTCCTAAACGTTTTGCAGTTCTTGCGGCATCCATAGCAACGTTACCAGCACCGATAACACATACTGTATCTGTTACTTTAACTGGAGTTGGATGATCTGGGAATTGATATCCTTTCATTAAGTTAACACGAGTTAAGAATTCGTTCGCTGCATAAACACCGTTTAAGTTTTCCCCAGGAATTCCTTGGAAACGTGGTAAACCAGCACCACTACCTACGAAGATTCCTTGATATCCTTGTTCTTGTAATTCATCAATTGTAATTGAACGTCCTACAACAACATTTGTTTCGAAATCTACACCTAAAGCAGCAACACCGTCTACTTCGCTTTGTACTAATTTTTTAGGTAATCTGAATTCTGGAATACCATAAGATAATACCCCACCTGTTTTATGTAATGCTTCAAAAACAGTCACATCATAACCTTTTTTAGCTAATTCACCAGCACATGTAATACCAGCAGGTCCTGATCCAATAACAGCAACTTTTTTACCATTTTTTTCAACTTTTAATTCTGCAGGTTTTCCATGTTCTCTATGATAATCAGCAACGAATCTTTCTAATCGTCCGATTCCTACTGATTCAGTTTTAATTCCTCTAACACATTTACCTTCACATTGATTTTCTTGAGGACAAACACGTCCACAAATTGCAGGTAATGCATTTTCTCTTGTAATTGTTTGATAAGCTTCTTCAAATTCACCTTCAGCAACATGATGAATGAATTCAGGAATTGGTACTCCTACTGGACACCCGTCCATACAGAATGGTTTTTTACAGTTTAAGCAACGAGTTGCTTCTTCCATAGCTTGTTCTTTTGTATATCCTAAAGAAACTTCTTCAAAGTTTTTATTTCTTACATTAGGATCTTGTTCAGGCATTTTAACCTTATTTGGTGACATATTAGGCATTATTTTGCACCTCCCATTAAATTACAAATACGATCTGCATTCGCATCTACTTGATGTTCTTCTTCTTTAAACATTCTTTGGCGAGCCATTAATTCATCAAAGTCTACTGATAAACCATCAAAGTCTGGTCCATCAACACATGCGAATTTAATTTTACCATCAACAGTAACACGGCAGCATCCACACATACCTGTACCATCAATCATAATAGGGTTTAATGAAACCATTGTTTTTAAATTATGAGGTTTTGTTACCCCAACAACAGCTTTCATCATAGGTACTGGTCCAATAGCGATAACTTCATCAATTGGATCACCACTATCAATTAATTCTTGTAATTTAACAGTTCCAAATCCTTTTTCTCCTAAAGATCCATCATCTGTCATCACATATACATTTTTACAGAAAGCTTTGAACTTATCTGCCCATAATACATATTGTGCTTCACGTCCACCAATGATAACATCCACATCTACACCCATTTCAGCTAATTTTTTAAGTTGTGGATATAATGGTGCACTACCAACCCCACCGGCAATACCAACAACATGATTTGATTTATGTAAATCAGTTGGTACACCTAAAGGTCCAACGAAGTCAGTGATTTCATCACCTTCGTTTAATTTTGCTAATTGACGAGTTGAAAAACCTACAATTTGATAAATAATTGTAATTGTTTCAGCTTCTCGATCATAATCAGCAATTGTTAAAGGAATTCTTTCTCCATCTTCACCAACTCTTAAAATAATGAATTGACCTGGTTCGCACTTTCTAGCAACCATTGGAGCATGAACTTCCATTAATTCAACAACATCATTTAGTCTTTCTTTTTTGACTATTTTGTACATTTCTGGTTTCCCCCAATTCTTTTAGACTACCTCTATTATACGCTTATGTGAATAAAAAAACAACGTTCCTTCTAGTAAGATTTCCTAAAAGAAAATCGTTGTTTTAATTTTTTAAAAATTCTATATTTTGAATATTTTTTGCTCTTTCAAGCTTTTCAATTAAGTTAATATTATAGTTATTTTTAAACAATAAAGAATATAATATCCATTATATAATCTGCACTTACCTTTGATGAATAAGATCCTATCTTTGAAAAAATATTTTCTTTATAAAAAAGGGGAAAAATAAATTTTGTCCACATGGTAATAATCTTTGAAGATTATTACCTTTTTAGTG
>NZ_JAJDKA010000021.1:0-43376 GCF_020589945.1 Faecalibacillus sp. MSK20_93
AAGAAAAAGCGTATCAGAAATCTGAAAGAAAAAAAGATTTAAAAAACAAACTTGACCATCTAAAATACCGCACACATATGATAGAATCATTGCAAAAAAATATTCTTTTATGTTCATGTGGCAATCTTATGAAATGTGAATATACATAGGTACCCCTAATGACAGACTCTACAGTGAAAAATGCATCAATGATTGCAGAAGATACACTTATCGAAACGAAGTGTACTGCTTGTGGTCATATTGACAATGTTCCTAACTGGATCATTGGTGAATTGGCAGAAGAAGACAGAATCTCCAGTAAACATGGTGAAGTTGAAATAGAATGTCCTGTATGTAAAGGTCCTATGAGAAGAGTTAGGTAACTGTTATATAACACAGGGTAAAAAAATTCATACCAGATCACGCAAACATATCATAGTGTTTTGATATGAATTTTTATATACTATCTTTCTTGACGCATCCAAATTCTTAATAGATAAAAAAAAGAAAAGTAAACGGGCGTCGCTTACTTTTCCTACGTCATTCAATGAATATAGTTGTCAAAAAAATATCTAAGAGAAGAATGACTTTATAATCTTCTTTGATTACACTTTCATTTTACATATCTTTTATGAATTGAAAATGAAATTTATAGATTTTGATAACTATTTTCATATATTTTTTCATTTATGATTTAGTGTATGCAAATTATTTTCATCGATGTGCTTGAATAAAGGAAATATTTTTTAATTCAATTTCATTAAAATACTCTGACATATGATTATTCATCATTTCTGATGTCAAAGTTTCATCTGCACTATACCAACTTTTAGATTTAAAATAGTCTGCAATCTCAGGTGTTTTAAACGTACAATGATGTCTGGCATAAATTTCATTAAGTCCTAACCGTAACTGAGAATCATCTTTATTTTCTAAATCAGCTTCTGTAAGAAGTTCTGTATCACTATGAGCAAATATATATTCATCCTCATCTGTATTTTCTTCTACTGTTGTTTCTATTTTTTCATTTACAATAACTTGAAGAGCTTTTTCTTTACCTGATTCACTAGTACAAATTACTTTTGTCTTACCTGATGATAAAGCCGTAATTTTACCATTTGTATCTACGATACATATTTTTTCATTTTTCGATTGATAAGTACATTTAAGATTAGTTTGAATGGTATATTCATCTCCAATATTTAATGTAACTTTACTTTTTTCTAAATGTAATGGTTTTTCAACATGTTGACTAATAAGATTATCTGGTGAATAAGATGGTTTATTTCCTTTAAAAAATAAAATAAATCCTAACATAGCAATCACCACGACAAGTGCTATGATTCCTAAAATAATAATTTTAGTTTTTTTACGCACTTCTTTTTTATGTTTTTCTCTATTTTTAACCCTTGAACCTACTTCTTCTACTTGGATATCCTCTTGCGATATTCTTGTTCCACAAATATCACAATATTTGGCTCCTTTTGTTAGTAAACTATGACATTTTGGACATAACATAATCATCATCTCCTTACCTTTATTATAAAATAAAATATATTGATTTTCACTACCCGTTTTAGTATAATGTCAAAGACTGGTTCGAGAGCCAAACCCAGTATAAAAAACTAAGGATAAGTAATGAAGATGGCTCTATCATCTTTTTTATTTTATCTGGCTTCTAACTGTACTTTAGAAGAGGAGGACTACAAATGAATAATAAAAAGGTACAATTAATTGTAATGAATGCCATGATTGGGGCTGCTTATGCCGTTTTAACAATTTTGATTTCACCTATTGCTTATGGAGCAGTGCAAATGCGCTTAACTGAAATTATTGTTTTACTTGCATGTTACAACAAGAAATTTATTCCAGGACTTACTATTGGATGTTTGCTTGCAAACCTTGCATCTCCAATGGGATTATATGACATTTGTTTTGGAACAGCTGCAACATTGATTGCTTGTCTTGGTATGTATTATGTTAAAAATGTTTTTGCTGGAGCTTTAATTGGTGGGGTTGTCAATGGTTTAATCGTTGGTTTAGAACTTTATCTAGCTTTAGAATTACCATTTATGATTAATGCATTCTATGTTTTCATTGGTGAATTTATTGTTTTAATTATTGGAGCATTCTTATTTAAATGTTTAGAAAAAAATAAAACACTTATGGATAAATATATTTTAGAATAGTAAAAAAAGCTATAACAGCGAAATGCTTGTTATAGCTTTTATTTATGTTCTTCAATATAGTTTACTATATCGTTTACTGTTTTAAAATTCATAACGTCTTCATCAGGAATTTCAATTCCAAATTCTTCTTCAGCAGACATGATTAGTTCAACTGAATCTAATGAATCTAATTCTAGATCTTCTTTTAATTTAGCATCTAAAGTAATTTTTGATTCATCAATATCCATTGTATCTTTTAAAATTTCTTTGATTTGATCAAGTACCATTTTATTTCCTCCTTCTGTATACAGCTATTATAACAAATGCTTTTGATTTGTAAACAAAACAATTTGACAAACAACCTAAAAGTCTATATCATTTAGGAAAGTATGTTTGGGAGGTAAAATAATGATTTTAAGACCAACGAAAATCGAAGATATTTCACGTGTCATTGACATTATTAATCAAGCAAAAACTTATTTCAAAAATAATGATATTGATCAATGGCAAGATGGATATCCTAATGAAGAAACAATTGAAAAAGATATAGAAAATAATGAAGCTTATGTTTTAGAAGAAGACGGTGTTATTTTAGGAACGTGTATGGTAACGATTCATGGAGAACCTGCTTATAACCGTATTGAAGGAAAATGGATTTTAAATTGTCCTTATATATGTGTACATCGTATTGCTGTTGATAATGAATATAAAGGAAAAGGATTAGCTTCTACGATTTTAGATCAAGTAGTTGCTATGTATCCAGATTATCATAGTGTTAGAATGGATACACATCATGATAATCTTTCTATGCAAAGTTTTTTAACTAAATATGGTTTTAAATATTGTGGAGAAATCACTTTAAAAAGTGGTGCTTTAAGAAGAGCTTATGAAAAAAGAATCTAAGCTCTTTTTTATGTCCTTAATTTTCCTTCTTTAAGTAATCTTAATAATTCATCATTTTGCCTTTGTGAACCTGTATAATTATCTATTCCATTTAATTTAGCTAATTTTGTTCTATTAGCAAAAGAAGCATCTTCTTGAATAGAACGCAATGCATCTGTAAAACTATTGCCTGTATAATCAGGTGCACTTAAATATCTTATCTTTCTTTCTATGACCTGATCATTGACCCAGCCGGCATCTTGTCCTATAAGATAGGGATTTCTAGCACCTTGAACAATTCTCGTAATAATTCCAAAATGACGATATGGCATTAATGGTTGCGTAGATTCACTTGTTAAAAATACATGGTGAAATTCTACCTCATCGCCTATCTTATACCTTGTTAAATTCGTATTAGAAAAATTATTATAACCACCTTCTTCGATGATTTGTGGAAAATCTTTATAGGCATAATTTAGATCCACCATTGTATCAATTCCTAAAACATTTCCTGTAGCGCTATATTGCCACATACCATATTCTCCATCATAATTAAGTTCATCATTATATCTTGCAATCCATTTTGTATACTCATTAAAGATTGGACTTGTAAGTTTAGTTCTAAACCAAAACAATGATGCATACATTCCTACATAGTAACCTTCTTGTTCGAGTCTTTGAGCAAATGTTTGTGCAATATTCGCTATTGTTTGATTACTTTGTCTTCCTGTTGTATTATTATCTTCTAAATCATAATAAACAGGATAGGCCATTTGATAATCCTTTACGAGTCTTAATACATGTTTAGCTTCTGATAGAGCTTCTCTTTCATTGGTTGCATAAGAATATAAATAAACCCCAAAAGGGATTTTTAAACGTGTACATTCATCCGCATTTCTTTTAAAATACGGATCATCTTGACTTTCCAGATTACTTCCATACCCACATCTAATGATTGCAAAATCAATATGTTTTTTAACTTCTTGCCAATCAATCAACCCTTGAAATTTAGAAACATCAATTCCATGTTTTACCAAAATTTTTCACCTCATTATAAAATATGTCATAATGTCAAAAATGTTATTATTATCGTTGTTTATATTTACTTTTGGTTAAAAAAATAAGATAATAGCTACGGGAGGAATTATAGTTATGAAAAAGAGTTTAATCTCCATGATTTGTTTTACTTTGTTAGTATCCTTTTTTTGTTCTACAAGTCAAGTTCATGCAGTAAACTTTGAAGGACAAGAAGATAAATATATGAAACTTTGTTCTAGTAAAAGTTTATCTAATAGTAATTATAATACTTGTAAACAATTTAATTCATACTTAAAAAAGAAAAACAATCAGTTACAAAGTTCTATTGATGAATCTAAATCTAAAATTTCAGATACTCAAAGTTCATTAGATGACGTTGTTTCTAAAATTGCTGATTTAAATAACCAAATTGAACAAAAGCAACAAGAAATCAACTATTTGGAAAGTTCAATTAAATCATTAGAAGCAAGTATCACAGCTAAAGAAAACGAAGTTAAAGAACGTATGTATGCTATGCAATCATACAATAATAGTAATAGTTATATTGAATTTATTTTTGGTGCTTCAAACTTCTCTGATTTCTTTTCAAGAATTGATAGTGTCAATGAAATCACTCAATTCGATAAAGAATTAGTAGAAAAAATTGCTGATGAAAAGAAGCAAGTTGAATCTCAAAAAGCAACTATTGAAACAGTAAAAGCAAATATTGTTTCTCAACAAAACGAACAATATACTTTACAAACTCAATATGAAGATCTATTAGCTAAACAACAAAAAGATTTAGCATCTGCTGAAAGTGAACAATCTAAAATTTCTGATACTCAAAGTTCATTAGATTCATTCTTATCATCAGTCGTTGTTACTCAACAATCTTCATCAGGTAGCAGTAGTGGTTCTACAACTATTAGACCATCTACAAATGTTCCTACTACAAATAAGTATGGTTCTACAGTTGTAGCTGCTGCTTATTCTAAATTAGGTTGTCCTTATGTATGGGGAGCAAGTGGACCTAATTCATTTGACTGTTCTGGTTTAGTTATGTGGTGTTATGCACAAGCGGGTGTTTCACTTGATCACTATTCTGGATCTCAAGGTCAATCTGGAGCAATTATTCCATTAAGTCAAGCTCAACCAGGAGATATCTTATGGAAAAGTGGACATGTAGGTATTTATATTGGTAATGGTCAATATATTCATGCACCACAAACAGGTGATGTTGTTAAGATTGCATCTAATGTAAGTAGATTTACTTGTGCAGTTAGACCTTATTAGTCATGACTTAAAACCTTTAAGTTTATAAGCTTAAAGGTTTTTATTTTGTATAAAAACAACTTTTATTTACTTTTTTTAGAAAGTGATGTATAAATAATATGAGGGGGTGTTTTGTTTGAAAATTAAAAAATATTTTGTAGGATTTGTTGCATCTACAATGCTTGTATCAACATGCTATTGTATAAAACCTGTAGAAGCTATTGATTTTTCAAAAGATGAAGCAAAATATATGTCACTATGTGCAAGTGGAAAACTAACAAATAGTAATAAAAAAACATGCGAAGAATTCAACAGCTATCTCAAAGCTAAAAATAAGAAGTTAAAAAAAGATTTAGAAAATCAAAAAAGTGCTGCAGCAAGTACAACTCAAACATTAGATAGTGTACAAAAGAAACTTAATTCTTTAAATTCTGACATTTCATCTAAAGAAGCTGAAATTCAATATGTTGAAACATCTATACAAAATACCCAAGCAGATATAGATAAAGATAATCAAGAAATAAAAGATCGTATGTATGTCATGCAGTCTTATATGAATGAAAATACTTTTATCAATTATATATTTGGGGCTGATAATTTTACTGATATGTTATCTAGAATAGATAGTTTCAACACACTTACTTTAAGTGATCAAGATTTAATTGCTCAAATGTTAGAAAAGAAAAAGGAAATTGAAAATCAAAAAATTACTTTAGAAAACGCAAAAGTTGTTTTAGAAGAACAAAAGAAAGAACAAGCTGCTATTCAAGTACAATATGAAACATTATTAGAAGAACAAAGAAAACAAATTGCTGCAACTGAAGTTGATGCAAATGTTGCTGCAAGTCGTAGTGAAGCAATTGATGCCTCATTAACAGAATTCTATGAACAATCTAAAAAAGACGATGTAGGTCATGTCAGTCAGATTCCTACACCAAAACCATCTAACAGTAACAACAATAATCAAACTTCAAATTCAAATAATAATAACAATACAGGTAATAATTCAAACAATAATTCGAATAATAATACAACTAACAATGGTTCTCAACCATCTCAAGATAGTACAACATTAGGAATAAGTATTGCTAACTATGCTTTATCTAAACAAGGTAAACGCTACTATTGGGGAGCAAGTGGACCAAATTATTTTGATTGTTCTGGACTTGTTTACTGGGCACATAATCAAGCAGGCGTAAAAATAGGTAGAACAACTGCTGCTGGATATGCTGGTAGTGGTAAAGCTGTTTCTTATAGTAATTTACAAATTGGTGATGTCATTACTTTCAATTATGGAAGTGGTGTCGCTCATATTGGAATTTATATTGGTAATGGTAATATGGTTCATGCCTCTGGTAAAGGATCTGGGACAGTGGGTCAATATCCTGATCAGTGTGTTAAAGTAACATCAGTTGCTCCAGGAAGTTATTTCTATCGTCATATTTATAATTGTCGTAGATTATACTAAAATAGGATGCGCTACATTTTGTAGCACACCCTATTTTTTATTTTAAAAATGTTTTGTAGTCTTCATAATTTTTCTTTAATAATTCAGGAGTATTTAAATGATATGGACAATGTTGTTTACATTTACCACAATTTAAGCATTCTTCAATTTTTTTCATCTCTGCTTGCCAATGATCATTAAGCCAACTTGCTGCTGGTGCTCTTCTTAACATTAAAGACATTCTAGCACATTGATTGATTTGAATTCCTTTAGGACAAGGCATACAATAACCACATCCTCTACAGAAATCTCCTGCTAATTCTTTTCGATCATGAGCAATTAAATCTTGAATTTCTTGAGTAAGTTCTGGTGCTTTTGTTTGATATGAAATAAATTCATCCAATTCACTCTCTTTTTGAATTCCCCAAATTGGTAAAACATTATCAAACTGTGCTAAATATGCATAAGCAGCATCCGAACGGTTAATAAGTCCACCTGATAAAGCTTTCATACAAATAAACCCAATATTGTTTTCTTTACATTTATTCACTAAATCAATATCTTTTTGATCTGCTAAATAACTAAATGGGAATTGAATTGTATCATATAACCCACTTTCACAAGCTTCTATAGCTACTGGTAAACGATGATTCGTTAAACCTATAAAATGTATTTTTCCTTGAGCTTTTGCTTCTAACATTGCTTCATATAAACCTGTACCATCTCCTGGTTTAGGGCAAAATGAAGGATTATGAAATTGATAAATATCAATATAATCTGTTTTTAAATTATTTAAACTTGTTTCTAAGTCTTTCCAAAAACCTTCTACTGTAGTAGATCCTGTCTTCGTTGCAATATAAATGTCTTTTCTAACATCGCTTAATGCATTTCCTAGCTTTTCTTCACTATCACTATACCATCTTGCACTATCAAAAAAACGAATTCCTTGATCATATGCCTTTCTTAAAATTGTTATTGCATCTTCTCCAGTTACTCGTTGAATTGGTAATGCCCCAAACCCATTACGATTCACTGTAATTCCTGTTCTTCCTAATGTAACTTTTTCCATTCCTTTTTCCTCTTTTTCTAATCTTAACTTAAATATTCCCCAATTCCATTTACAATTCCTTGAACAATTTTATTTTGATAATCCTCACTTGAAAGCAATCGATCTTCTCCTGGATTTGATAAAAATCCCATTTCTACAATAGTAACAGGCACTTTTGACCAATTTAAACCTGTCATATTATCAACAATTGAAACTCCTCTATTTCTAGAACCTGTTGCCTTACAAATATTATTCACAATACTTTTTGAAAGTGATTGTGATTGGCTTGCAATACTTGCACAATATCTATTAGAAGTTGAAGGCGCAAGTGTCAACGTTCCTGTAGAAGAAGATGATTCACTTGAATCACAATGTAAACGAATAAATGCATCTGCATTTGCCTCATTTGCCATTTGAGCTCTTTGAGCATTAGATAAATCGACATTTTGTGATGTACGACACATAACCACAGTATAACCTTGATTTGATAAAGCTTCTTGTAATTTAAGTGCCACTTCTAAGTTGATTTGTGATTCTGTTTTCCCTGTTACACATCCTATTGCCCCTGTTGTCACTTTTGCTTTCATTGTCGATGAACCTGGCCCATTAGGTTCTAATGAACTATTTCCTCGTGCTTGATGTCCTGCATCAATACAAATCACTTTTCCTCCGCCATGATAAATCTTAGCTGCTGATAATTCTTGTTTAGGTTTTTCTTTTACATGTACAGTTATTTCTTTTTCTGCTTGATTTCCTGAACTATCTTTCGCAAATACTTTTATTTGATAATCCCCTGCTTTATTTATATCTAATGAAGATAAATCATATTGTAAATCAATATTGCTTAAATCTGTTGTTTTGATTTCTTGATTAAAATCATAATTTTCTGTTCCTTCTTCAAATGAAACTTCATTTATTTCATTAAAAACAGGCGCTGTAGTATCTTTAACAATCACTTTCTTTTTTAGTTTTTGATCTTGATATTTAATATTTATTGTATAGTTTCCAATTGCTGGATAATCTTTTTGATCTTCATTTTTTAGATTGTCTGTTATTTTTGTTTCTTTTTTTATTTCTTTCAACTTATCTTTATCTATGTCTTTTGTTTGAATGAGATCATCAAATGAATAATGAACTGTATTTCCATATTCTACAATAATCTCTTTTTTATTTTTTAAAGATAATTCCATTTTTTCTGCTCGTGTAAGATAATAAATACCTCCCACCATCACCGCGATAACAATCCCAATAACTCCTATAAACTTCTTTTTCATATTCCCTTTTTCTCCTTAAAACTATTATACAAAAAAAAGAGAAGAATGGAAGTTCTTCTCTATAAACCTTTGACATGAATACGTGTAATTGCACGTTGCAAAGCTGCTTGTGCTCTTAACATATCGATTTCATTGTTTTGTATTTTAAGTCTTTCTTCAGCTCTTCTTTTTGCCTCTTGTGCTCTTTCTAAATCAATTTCTTCTTGTGATTCAATTGCATTAGCAATTAAAGTTGTTTCTGTTTCATTTACATAAATGAAACCACCTGCGACAGAAAAATATGTTCTTTTTCCATCAATAATATAATTCATTTGAGACACTTTCACACCACTTGCTAGTGGAATATGATGAGCTAAAATACCTATTTGTCCAGCAGTTGTATCAAGATTTATCTGATCAATTTCCACTTCTTGGTAAATACCTTGAGGTGTAATGATTTTTAGCTTAAATTTAGTCATTTTCGATTTGTTTAGCCTTTTCTACAGCTTCTTGAATAGTACCAACATTATGGAATGCTTGTTCAGGTAATTGATCCCATTTACCTTCAAGAATTTCTTTAAATCCTTGAACAGTATCTTCTACACGGACATATTTTCCATCTAAACCAGTAAATTGACTAGCTACTGTAAATGGTTGTGATAAGAAGTTACGTACACGTCTTGCACGTGCAACGATTAATTTATCTTCATCACCTAATTCATCCATCCCAAGAATTGCGATGATATCTTGTAATTCTTGATAACGTTGTAAGATTTGTTGAACACCATGAGCTACTTCATAATGATCCTTACCTACAACTAATGGATCTAAGGCTCTTGATGAAGAGTTAAGTGGATCTACTGCAGGGTAAATACCTAAAGCAGCGATTGAACGATCCAAGACGATTTTAGCATCCAAGTGAGCAAATGTTGTTGCTGGTGCAGGGTCAGTTAAGTCATCTGCTGGTACATAGACCGCTTGTACTGATGTAATTGATCCTTTTTTAGTTGATGTAATACGTTCTTGTAAAGCACCCATTTCAGTTGCTAGAGTTGGTTGATATCCTGCTTGTGATGGTACACGCCCAAGTAAGGCAGAAACTTCTGAACCTGCTTGTGTGAAACGGAAGATGTTATCAATGAATAATAACACGTCTTGACCTTGTCCATCACGGAATTGTTCAGCCATTGTTAAACCAGTTAAGGCAACACGTAAACGTGCTCCTGGTGGTTCGTTCATTTGTCCAAAGACAAGTGATGTTTTAGATAAAACGCCACTTTCTTTCATTTCATAGTATAAATCGTTACCTTCACGGCTACGTTCTCCAACACCGGCGAATACTGATAAACCACCATGTTGTGTTGCGATATTGTTAATAAATTCTTGGATCAATACTGTTTTACCTACTCCGGCACCACCGAATAACCCAATTTTACCACCTTTGATAAAAGGACAAATTAAGTCTACAACTTTAATTCCTGTTTCAAAGATTTCTGTAGTTGTCATTTGTTCTGCATAAGTTGGCGCAGATCTGTGGATAGGCATACGTGGAACATCATTTCCTAATTCACCTTTACCGTCAATTGGTTCACCTAAAACATTGAACATACGTCCTAATGTATCATTTCCTACTGGAACTGAAATTGGGTGACCTGTATCAACAGCATCCATTCCTCTTACTACCCCATCAGTTGGTCCCATGGCGATACATCTTACTGCATCATCTCCAATGTGTTGAGCAACTTCTACGACTAATTCTTCTTCACCATTTTGAATACGAATTGCTGTATTTAATCGAGGTAATTTATCTTCGCTAGCAAATGCAATATCAATAACTGGCCCACGGGCACTAATTATTTTCCCAATATTTGCCATATTGACCTCCTTATTGCGCATTAGCTCCAGCAACAATTTCACTAACTTCATTAGTAATTGCTGTTTGACGAGCTTGATTGTATTTTAATAATAATTGTTCTGTTAATTCTTCTGCGTTATCTGTAGCATTTTCCATTGAAGTTCTACGTGACGCATTTTCACTTGTCACACTTTCAACAAGATAGCCATAAACGACAGCTTGTAAATACATTGGTATTAAACTATCTAAAACTTCTTCAGGACTTGGTTCAAAAATAGTGAATTTATTGGTAATTTCAATATTTTCAAACTCATTTGTATCAATTGGTAAAAGTGTTACTGTACGTGGTTTAAATGTTAAGTTATTAACAAATTCAGTATAAATGATTTTTATACTTCCCACTTCTTTATTAATATAAAGATCTGTGACACTTTTTACTAATTTAGTCACTTCATCAAAAGCTAATGTTGAATTTAATGAAGCAAAATCAGTATTGATTGGTCCTTGATGCGTTCTACGGAAATAATTTGTTCCTTTACTTCCAATTGAGTAAACATAATCTTCATCTTTAATTTGTTGACTAATTTCTTTAAAGACATTGGCATTATATCCACCACATAATCCTAAACTTGAAGAAATAACAATATAAACATCTTTATCTACTTTATTTTCAGCGAGATAGGCAGAATCTTTTAACCCTTTATTAGAAGCTAAAATTTCTGCACATGTTTGTCTAACACCTTGATAATAAGGTTTTAATTCATCAAGTTGATTTCTTGTTTTACGAAGTTTAGATGTCGCAACTAATTCCATTGCTTTTGTAATCTTTTTAGTAGATTCAACGGATTTAATACGACGCTTAATTTCTTGCATTGATCCAGGCATTAGTTAGCCCCTTGTGTTTTTAAGAATTGATCAACATAAGCGCCTGTTGCTTCTTTCATCTTCGCTTCTAATTCATTTGAAATCACTTTTTGAGTTTCTATTTCAGTAATAAATTCAGGATGAGACATTTGAATATTTTCTACTAAACCATCCATAAATTCTTTTACTTTTTCTACAGCTATTTGTTTTGTATAACCATATTTTAATGCAAATAAAGTAATGACTTGTGTTGGCACACTACGTGGTGAGTATTGTGCTTGTTTTAATACTTCACGTACTTTTGCCCCATGATCTAATGTTGCTTTAGTAGCAGCATCTAAGTCAGAACCAAATTGCGCGAAAGCTTGCATTTCTGCATATTGAGCAAGTTCAAGTTTTAATGAACCAGATACTTGTTTCATCGCTTTAATTTGTGCAGTAGAACCTACACGTGATACAGATAATCCTGTATCTACAGCTGGTCTAAATCCAGAGTTGAACAATTCTTGTTGTAAGAAGATTTGTCCATCAGTAATTGAAATAACGTTTGTTGGAATATATGCTGAAATATCCCCAGCTTGTGTTTCAATGATTGGTAAAGCAGTAATTGATCCTCCACCATTTTCTTCATTTAAACGGCAAGCACGTTCAAGTAATCTTGAATGTAAATAGAAGACATCCCCTGGATAAGCTTCACGTCCTGGTGGTCTTTTTAATAATAACGACATTGTACGATAAGCTACCGCATGTTTAGATAAATCATCATAAACAATTAAAACATCTTTTCCTTCATCTAACCAATGTTCAGCAATTGCACATCCAGCATATGGTGCAATATATTGAATTGGTGCAAGTTCACTCGCTCCGGCAGAAACAACACATGTATAATCCATTGCTCCACCTTGACGTAATTTTTCAACAACTTGTGCAACCGTTGAATTCTTTTGTCCAATAGCAACATAAACACAATAAATGTTTTGTCCTTTTTGGTTTAAAATTGTATCAATAGCAATTGCAGTTTTACCTGTTTGACGGTCACCGATAATTAACTCACGTTGACCTCTACCGATAGGAATGATAGCATCAATTGATGTAATACCAGTTTGTAATGGTTGATCAACTGATTTTCTTGTCATTACACCACTAGCAACACGTTCGATTG
This sequence comes from Faecalibacillus sp. MSK20_93, assembly GCF_020589945.1. Taxonomy (NCBI): domain Bacteria; kingdom Bacillati; phylum Bacillota; class Erysipelotrichia; order Erysipelotrichales; family Coprobacillaceae; genus Faecalibacillus; species Faecalibacillus sp. MSK20_93. Next base: position 12,948 of record NZ_JAJDKA010000021.1, read on the forward strand.
GTTTAGTTTTACCAGTATTGATTTCACCTTGCCCATCGATTGCTTGTCCTAATGGATTAACAACTCTTCCTAACATTTCATCCCCGACAGGGACTTCAATAATTCTTCCAGTACGTTTAACTTCGTCTCCTTCTTTAATCGTACTTTCAGATCCAAGTAGTACGGCTCCTACACTATCTTCATCTAAGTTCATGACCATTCCGTAAACATCATTTGGGAAAAGTAATAATTCACCTAACATGGCATTATCTAACCCATGAATAACACTTACACCATCACCAACAGTCACGACTGTTCCGACATCTTTTTGTTCAATGATATCGTCATAATGCTTAATTTGTTCTTTAATTAAAGCACTAATTTCATTTGGTCTAAGCCCCACTATTTCCACCTACTTTCTTAATAGTTCTTTTTTAAGCATTTCTACTTTATTTTTAATTGTTCCATCATAAATACGGTTAGCAATTTGAACTTTAATACCACCTAATAATGATGGATCAATAGATACTTTTAAAGTAACCTTTTTGTTTTCTTTTTGACTGATTGCTTTTTCTATATCTTGAATTTGTTGATCAGTTAATTCATAAGGTGTATAGATCATACCTTCTTCTATACCTAAATATTGATTTGATAAATTAATATAAGATTTAACAATATCATCAATATAACGAATTCTTCTTGATTGCACTAATAGTTTTAAGAAATTTAAAACATATTGATCAACATTCCCTTTAAATGATTGATCCAATAATTGAATCTTTTTATCATTTTCAATAAGAACGTGATTAAAGAATTGAACAATTTGAGGATCACTATCTAGAACCTCACCAACTAATTTGATGTCATCAAGATATTGAGTGACTTTATTTTCTTCTTTCGCTAAATCAAATAAAGATTCAGCATATCTATCGCCAACAACACTCATTAGTTAACCACATCATCAACAAATTCTTCTACTAATCCTTTGTTGATTTCTTCATTCATTTCTTTGTTCATCACTTTAGTTGCAACCTCAATAGCAACATCCACAATTTCTTGTTTCATATCTGCTTGAGCTTGTTTCTTTTCTGTTTCAATTTCTTTTTGTGCTTGTTCAATTTTAGCTCTTGCTTCTTCGTTTGCTTGGTCAATAATTTGTTGTTTCACTTTTTGACCATCATCTTTTGCTTGATCAAGAATTTCACGATATTTGCTGGCAGCTTCACGTGCTTCTTTTTCAGCTGTTTCTAAATTTGTAGAAGCTTTTTCGTTCATTTCTTTTGCCTCATTGATTGTAGATTCTATGTAATCTGCTCTTTTAGCAAAATATTCCATGACATTTTTCCATAAAAACTTCTTAAAAATAAGTAACAAAACTCCTGTAGATAATAATTGAACAATCAGTGTTGTAAGATTAGGGAATAATTTTCCTGCTATATCTGGCATCTTTATTCCTCCTTTGTCAGATTTTCAATTATTAATATACGAATAATAAGATTAAAGAAACTAATAAACCATAGATGGCAACTGTTTCTGATAAGGCAATCCCTAAGATCATCATAGTACGGATTTTACCTTCAGCTTCTGGGTTTCTACCAACAGCTTCTACAGCTTTACTAGCAGCAATCCCTTCACCAATCCCTGTTCCTAAACCTGCACATACAGCAAGACCTGCTGCAATAGCAATTAAACCTTTTACCATAATTTTTTTCCTCCTAAAAAATAGTTCATTTTTCATTTATATCTTAACTAGCAAGCTAGTAAAGAACTTAATCTGGATTTTCCATCATTATCAAGATAGATGATAATGTAACGAATACCAATGTTTGAATGCATCCCGCAAAGACATCAAAATAACAATGTAGCCAAGGAGCAATCACTGGTCCTAAAAAGTTAAAGTTGATCAATAACCCTGAAATGTAACCTGTTAATTGATAAACTAAATACATAAGGATCGATCCACTTAAAATATTCCCAAATAAACGCATTGATAACGAAATCAATGGCGAAAGAATACTTAATAAGTTTGTTGGTGGCCATACAGCACCCCAAATGTAAGATAATAATCCTTGTTTTTTGATTGCATTAAACTGAATTAAACAGAATGTAATTGTTGTTAATGCAAGAGTAATAGAATAATTTGAAGTTGGTGCTTCAAATCCTAATAATCCACTTAAGTTAGCAATGACCAAATATGCAAAGAGCATTGCAAAGTATGGATAATAGTTCTTTTCAAATTTCTTTGGCATGATACTTTTTAAATAGTCGTAAATCATTTTAACACCTGTTTCAACAACTAAAACAACACCTTTAGGTCTTGCTGTTGGATCAGCAGTTGCAAATTTTTTTCCGGCATAAATAAAGAAAATAGCCATCACCACCATAATAATCAATGAAAAGATTAATTCTACCTGTAAAGAATCTAAGAAGTTACTCACCCTTTCACCCCCTTCATTTGATAACTTACAATATATATGGTTATTTTAATGACCATATATCCAAAAAGAACACCTATCAGATTAAACCATTTTGGAATAAAAATAGCAATTAAAAAACCAATCGCATAAATTGCAAGTTTGACTATATTTAATAAGATAATTAAACTTGTAGATCTTTTTAAGTTCAATATCATATCAGACGTGATAATAATAACATAAAAAATTGCAAGATTAAATAAATATCCAAGCAAAAAACCTAGCGAATAACTGAAAGATTTCATCATCAAACCAATAATTGAAAAAACGATAAAACCTATCAAAAAAATAAAAAATGATTTCTTAAAAACTAACTTTTCATTCATGATTTTCCACCTTTTAATAATGTTCTCATCACTTCTATAAACGCTAAAACAAGAAATACTAGCGTCAGAAGAGGTTTGGTTAGTAATATACTATCCAAATATAAACCCAATATGACGCCAGCTATTAAAGTTCCAAATATTTTACCTGATAACGTCAATGCATAAAGCAAATCTTTAAAAAGCTTCTCTTTATTATTCATTTGTTCCAAACAAACGATCTCCAGCATCTCCAAGTCCAGGAACAATATAACCATGCTCATTTAATTTTTCATCTAATGCTGCAAGTGTAATATCAACATCAGGATGTGCTTCTTGAATCGCTTTAACTCCTTCTGGTGCTCCTACTAAACAAACAAGTTTGATTTTTCTTGCTCCTCTTTGTTTAATATTTTCAATTGCCATATTAGCACTTCCACCAGTTGCTAGCATTGGATCTAAAACAATGACTAAAGCATCTTCTAGACCTTTTGGAAATTTAGCATAATATTCACGTGGAATTAAAGTTTCTTCATCTCTTTCCATTCCAATATGTCCAACTTTAGCTGTTGGAATAATATCTCTAAAACCATCAACTAAACCAATTCCTGCACGTAAAATAGGTGCAAGAATAATTTGTTGATCCATTTCTTTCCCCACCATTGGACAAACAGGTGTTTCAATTGCTTTATCTTTTAATGAAACATTGCGTGTTACTTCAAATGCCATAAGTTTAGCAATTTCATCTAAGTTTTGTTTAAAAATATAAGTTGATGTATTTTTATCACGCATAATTGTTAATTTATGTTGAATTAAAGCATGATCTAATATTGTTACTGACATATTTGCCTCCTAGATATATTTAATATTTGAATACATTGTGACCTTTTCAGTAAGTTTTGCTACTCGTTTTAAACATTCTTCTTTAATTTCGTCTGTTTCTTCATTTTTTAAACGATAAGCAATAATTCTAGCAACTTCTTCAAAATCTTCTTCTTTGAATCCTTTTGTTGTCATTGCTGGTGTTCCAATACGAATTCCTGAAGCTTTGAATGGTTTTTCTGTATCAAAAGGAATTGCATTTTTATTAGCTGTAATATTGATTTCATCAAGTAAACGTTGTGCTTTTTTACCAGAAATACCACAACTTGCTTTAACATCAACAAGTAATAAGTGGTTATCTGTTCCTCCAGCAACCAATCTGAACCCTTCTTCTTTAAAGACTTTTTCCATTGCTTTAGCATTTTTGATAATTTGTTTTGCATAGTCTTTAAATTCTGGTTGTTGTACTTCATAAAAACATTGTGCTTTAGCAGCGATAATATGCATTAATGGTCCACCTTGCATACCTGGGAAAACTGCACGATCAATATCTGCAGCAAATTCTTTTTTACACATGATGACACCACCACGAGGCCCTCTTAATGTTTTATGTGTTGTTGTTGTCACAATGTCAGCATATGGAAATGGTGATGGATGAACACCAGCAGCTACAAGTCCAGCGATATGAGCCATATCTACCATAAATAATGCGCCATTATCATGAGCAACTTTAGCCATAAATTCAAAATCAATAATTCTACTATAAGCACTTGCTCCAGCAACAACGAGTTTTGGTTTAATTTCTTCTACTTGTTTTTTATAAGCTTCATAATCAATTGTTTCTGTTTCTTTTGAAACACCATAGCTATAAAATTCATAGTTAATTCCTGAAAAGTTCAATGGATGTCCATGTGTTAAATGTCCTCCATCAGCAAGTGACATTCCTAACACTTTATCTCCATGTTGTAATAAAGCTAAATAAACTGCAGTATTTGCTTGTGCCCCACTATGTGGTTGAACATTAGCATGTTCTGCCCCATAGATTTCACAAATTCTTTGTCTTGCAAGTTCTTCAACTTCATCAACAAATTGACATCCCCCATAATATCTTTTTGCTGGATATCCTTCAGCATATTTATTTGTAAGAACTGATCCAGCTAATTGTAATACTTCTTCAGAAACAAAGTTTTCTGAAGCAATCAATTCAATGTTATTTCTTTGTCTATTTAACTCTCTTTCAACACTTTCAAATAATTGTGTATCTTTCATAATTTATTACTCCTTTTCTAAAGCCATCATTTTTTGAATTCTTGCATCATGTCTTCCGCCTTCATATTCGCTTTCAAGCCATGCATGTAAGATTTCTAAAGCTAAGCCTTCCCCTATAACACGTTGCCCCATTGCTAACATGTTTGAATCATTATGTTGACGTGTTGCTTTTGCACTAAATACATCATGACATAATGAACAACGAATTCCGTTTACTTTATTGGCAGTAATGCTGACACCAATTCCAGTTCCACATACGACAACCCCCTTGTCGCACGTTCCATCAGCAACAGCTTTTGCTGCTTTAGAAGCATAATCTGGGTAATCACAGCTTTCTTCTGTGTATGTACCAAAATCTACAACTTCATAACCATTTTTTTCTAAATCTTCTTTTAATACATTTTTTAATCTGAGACCACCATGGTCACATGCCATTGCAATTTTCACTTCAATACCTCCCTGATTTTTTCTTCACTAATACAACCTTGACGTAATATTGTTACATCATCATCAATTTTTACCACTGTACTTGCTAGAGAATTTTGACATTTTCCTTTGACAATCATCTTTAGTTTCCCATTAAATTCATGATACACATCTAAATCATTTAAAAGTGTCTCTTGACCTGAAATATTAGCGCTTGTTACTAACATTGGCCCTACTCTTTTCAATAATTCTAATACAAATGGATCATCAGGTATTCTTATACCTATCGTTTCTAATCCCGCTGTAAAATCATCTGATAAAATTGATTTCTTTTTTAAAACAAGAGTTATCATTCCCGGCATAAATTCATCAATCAATTTTTGAGCATTTGTATTTACATAAGCATATTTTTCTATATCTTGAGAATCATAGATCATCAAAGATACTGCTTTACTATGACTTCTATGTTTAATTTCATAGATTTTTTCAAGTGCCGAAAGATTTCCAAACTTCACACCTAAGCCAAAAACAGTCTCGGTAGGAAAAGCCACAACCTCATCTTGTTTTAATAATTCAACAACCTCGTTTATGTTCTTTTTTTCTACCAAAACTGTTTCCATGATTCCACCTCATTTTGTGATATTATACTATTTTATTATTTAAAATGATACCCTTATCCCTGGATATTTATCTCTTTCAATAGAATATTTAGCATATTTCTTAACGATTTTCCCACTATTTCTTTAATTTTCCCTAAACAAGCAAAAACCAACCTATTTTATATAAAATAACAGTGAAATCTCTATACAAATAAAATTTAAAAAAAGATATTTCACTACCGACACACAGAAAATAAAAAATCTGAGATCATATCTTAAAAACACATTTCGCGTTCTCAGTTTAATATAGAGATTTTACTTGTGTTTAGAAAGGAGGCATTTAAAAAGCAACTCTGTTTAATGAGAGTTGTTTTTTATTTAAACCAAAAATGAACAAAAAAAGTAATCACCTATGCTGACAAGTTTGTGATTACTTTTTAATAAATTTTGAAATAAACCATCATAGCAATGAATCTATTTGATAGCTCTTTTCATATATATTACATTTTATTTCATCTTTAAAGACAATTCTATTTTTGATTATCTTTTAACCTATATTTTCTATTTGTGTTTGTACCAATAGCTTCAATTGTTTTCATTTCTGATAATATTTTTCTTGTTCTAGCAGAACTAAGATTTAGATATTCAGCAATAGCATTTGTTTTGGATTCACCATTTTCTTTAAGATAATTTTCAATTTTTACCATGTTTTCTATTGTTTTATTTCTAATCTTACTTCCTTCGCTTGTTTTCTTCGCTTGTTTTCTTCGCTTGTTTTCTTCGCTTGTTTTCTTCGCCGTTTTTTCTTTGTTTGTTTTATCTACAAATTCAAGTGTTAAGATAGTTCGATCAGGATCAAATCTTTCTTCAATAACAGGTTCTTTCCATCCTTGATCTTCCCATGTATTGAAGATATTAGGAACACCACTTCCAGAACGTTCACCTATGTTTACAAGATTAAACATTTTCATAAGAGTTTTATTACGCGGATCAGATTCTCCACCTTTTCGCATTTGTTCCTTTCCAGTTCTAATATATCCAGGATTTTCGAAAATAATTTGATTTTGATCTTTTTTAATAACAACCCCTCTTGTCCCATAGTAATCTGCATTAATCAAACAATTAGCCAATGCTTCACGAAGTGCTTTATGGACAGGTGTATCATCTATCCTGTCCCCTCCTTTCATCGAAAAAGGAACCTTAACATCTTTAATGATTTTATTATAGACTCTAAAATAAAAGTCACATATATTTCCAGACCATTCACCTGAACTTGATTGTAAACGATCAGTCCAACGAATAGATGGATCTAAAACTTCTCGATAATCTAAAAAATAATCTGGAAAATGACGTACAATATTATACTCATCTCCAAACATCAGCATTCCTGCTGCTGTAGGATGTAATTGATGATCTTCTTTTGAAATAGCTGCTGCACCAATGCTTCTTAAATATTCATCATTATTTAATCTTTCAAAGGGATGTCCTGCATTTAATACTTGATGTCTATTTCGATAACCTTGGATTGTTTCATAGTTTAAATCTCCTAATGGAACATCATCTAACACTTCCATATCCATTGTTTTTTCTGCTTGGTCACGTAACATTGTTTTAACTTGCAAACGTGTACAATGATAATCACCATCATGATTTCTTCTATATGTTCCATAAAATAAATTATTATTAATATAGACAGGTTTTTCTTCCCTTCTTGCCATTGGAACATGAATCACAATAATTTGATCATCTTCTTTTTTATAAGCTTCTACATCATCATCTCTTAATAAATTAATACTTACTTTTTGTCTATTATTAATATCATTCCAAAATTGTTTAATTAATTTTTGACAACTGTCAGCATCTAATCCTGAAGTAGACCATGTTCCATCTTTATTTTCTATTACCCCTAGAATAATAACTCCACCATATCCATTTGAAAAAGCAGAATACGTTTCCCAAATAGAGTTTGGTAAACCATTTTTAGCACTTTTTACTTCTCTTCGATTATCTTCTTTATATGAATCAAATTCACTCAAATCAAATAGTTTTTCCACAAAGATTATTCCTTTCTTTTTATTATATATAATATATGTTCATATATTGTATAAATTATACTATTTTCACTTCTAAAAAAATAGCTTATTTTAGCAAAAATAAAAAGGCACTGATCACTCAGAACCTTCATTATTTTTTAAATACAACCAACTTACTTAAAATATAATTTAAGATAACAACAATCACATTGACAACAACTTTAGCAACAACATCATTAACAATATTAAAATTCACTAAGAACCACATTAACACCATATCCATGATTCCTGTTGCCAACCTAGAGCCAAAAAAAGAAATCGCTTCTTTAATAATTTGATTATTTTTACTATCAAAAACATACTTTCTATTTGTAACATATGCAAATAAAACAGACAAAAACCATGCTACAGCATTCGAAAATAAATAGTTCATATGTATAATATTTGAAAATAAATAATAGCAACAATATTTACAGCTGTTGTTAATGTTCCAAAGATAAGATACATAATGATTTCTTTAAGCGATTATCTTTATAATGGAAGCAAGAGCTGTAATAAACACTATAAATCTAACAGTATCCATTTTAATAATCATCCCAATTTTCTTAGGTATACTTCTAACAATTCTGATATTACGAAATGAATCAATCATTTCATTTGTCATATCCATTAAACCTTTTGCACAATAAGGAATCAATAAAACAAAATATGTAATAGTATATTGAGATTTAGCTTCCCAAAATAAATGAAATAAAAATCCACCAATAAAAATAGTTGGTAACAATAATCTATGTAATTTCATATGTCTTCCAGTAAAGTAAATATAAGCTAATGTTCCTAATAAAATAACCGTTTCATAGACATTATATATTTGATACCATAACTCACTTTGAATATAAAAACTACTATGCCTCGTTACCCAAGTTCCTTGAAAGTCAGGATTACACCATTGTGAAACTGTCTTTCGATATAAAAAGTTAATAAATTCTCCAGGGTGTGTTATGTAATAAGATAACGTATTACCTAAATCGCTTTTTGCTTGTGAATTTGCTACATCATAATCTCCGTTATTATTTTCATATACGCTCCAATTGTAGCCGTTATACCATCCTGGCGCTACATCACTATCTTGTAATCCCATTTCTACATATGCTATCATCGGTATACCTTTACCAAGTTCAATACCTGTAATATTTTTGATAATTGTATTAGGAATCATTGAAGATGCAAAATAGGCAGGTACAAATAAAATCAATAAAATAATAGATGTATATTTTTTATTTAAAATAATATCAAATAAAATAAAGATAACCATTGCAACAAAAACAATCATATAATTAGATTTAAACATCATTGCAAAAATAATTGAAACAATCGATAAAACTATATATTTTATTTTACTTGTTTCAAAATATTGGTATCCCGCTAATATCGCAAGTAATGAAAAAGTATGTCCAAAGATATTCCCATATACAAAAGCAACATAAAATGTTAAAGGAAAAAATATAAATAATAAAATAAGTGTCCAGTTTTTTAACTCATCATTATGAAAACTAATTTGTGATATTTTGCATAAACAATAATAACTAACTAATAACCCTATAATATTAAGTACTTGAAATGCTTGATAATTATTTTCTCCAAAGATAAATGATAAATAATAAAGAATAACAACAATTCCCGCTTGATTAGAACACTTTCCTACATATCCCATTGGTGTAAAATAACTATAATTGCCATTCTTTAATCCAGCTGCTGCTTCTAAAATAGATGCTTGATCAGCTACAGGAACAAAATCAAATTTGAAAATCATAAAAATACCAACAATCAATAATATCAAGCTTAATATAATAAATATTTTATTAAAATAATAAGTATCCTGTGTTCTATAATGTTTTCTAACAAAATAAACAAAAAACAATACTATAATAAACCATAATAATAAATAAAATGGTTTATCAGCTACGATTGTTGTATGCTCATCCCAACTTAAATAAGCATTATTAAATAAACATAACAATGTAAGTAATAATGTGATAGCAGCAAAAAATCCTAATACAACATTTTTACCTAATTTCTTTAATTTTGAATCAAACACATAATCACCTTCAATTTAAATTATTGTACTTCCGAAACAAACAGCTATATAACTTGAATAACAAATAACGAATAATAAAATATAGATCCCTATCATTGATAACTCTATATATCTTGATTTTATTTGTATTTTATTTTCAATAAATTCACTAAAATATTCATAACCAATACTCATAAATAAAGCAATCGGAATTAAAATAGACATAATATACCTTCCTTGAGGTTGATAATCTATAGAATAAGAATATTTTATTGATAAAATAATTGGAATCAAAACACATAAAATTAAACATATTATAAAATAATTTTCAAATTTAAATTTGAATTGATATTTTCTTTTTAAAGCAATAAGCATCATAATCATACCAAACAAAATTATTATTAAATATAAACAAAAACGTTTTCCACTAATCATATATTGCATATATCCTGTGGTACAAATAAAACTTTTTATAGTTGTTATTATCCAATTTGTATCAAAAATCATAGAAAACACACTAATTCCTTGATTTTGATAAGTATCTCTTTGTGATAATTGATAACCTGGCATTGCATATTTTTCACCACAATCGTACATAGAATTCATTCCTAAAAAATCTCCATTATGGATCATTGCATTTCTAATAAAAAACCATCCGCCAACAACTAAGGCAGCAATTGCTATTATAAATCCTTTTTTTAAAAACTCATTAAATGTAAAATGTAATTTATAACTACTCATACAATATACAATAATACTACATAATATAAATCCATAAGCATTATAATAGGTTAATGCACATAATCCTATAGCAACACCTAAAAAAATACACCATTTACAATTCCAATTTGTTTTTATTCCTTTAATCCAACCATAAACAATAAGTGCTGTTGCAAATATTGAAAACGAATCATTATTTAAATAAAGAGATAAGTACATGAATTGTGGTAATAGTGAAACAAAAATAGCAAAAAGATATATTGTCATCTTATGATTAAATATTTCTTCACCAATTTTACAACATACAAAAAACGTAAGTGCCCCCGCAAGAACACTTGTTAGTCTTGCCGCAATCAATAAATGTACTGGAGTAGTTGTAAAGATAGAAGCTATTTTCATAAAGAAAAAACTAATTATTGAAGGAAGATAAGGTGTAAATCCATAAGAAAATCCCCATATTGCATTTAATATTTCTTTTTCATCACCTTTAGGTAAATATGAATGATTGTAAATAAATAAGGGGATATCATATCTCATATATTCATCTGGTGCTACATTCATACATAATTTTGTTGAACAATAAAATAAAAATAGAAAGAGAATCAATGTTCCTATAATATAAAATTTATTCTTATTTATCATTTGTTTTAATTGCGCCATTATTAATGTTCCTTTTTTAAATAAGTTATTGTTATATAAAAATAGCTGCTTATAAAAAGCAGATATTTTTATTATTTACTTGGATATTCAATACTAAATCCCCTAAAAATTCCATTTCTATTTTCGTTACAGCAATCAAACATATATTTATATCCTGCATCGTCTGTATAATGGAATCTACCATCTGTCTCTTGTTCAGGATCTCCAAAAAGTTTTCTAACTTGTGCATATTTTACTTTATTGTTTAAAGCTAATGTTCCTTCACTTGTTTCTACTTCAATACCTTTTGCTGCTTTATCATATTCTTCTTCAGCATATTCATCGTATTTAACTTCAATAAATGTTACAGATGCTTCAGCAACACTAATTGTTTTTTTAGTTGGATTTTCATATCTTAAATAGAAATGAGCTTCATCTCCACTATCTAATTCAACATTTAAATAGGCAGCCATTGATGAAATACCATTACCTTCTAATTCAACATCTTCTACTTTATCACCTGTATCATTTAATGTAACAGTTCCTACTTGTGATAAGTAATTTGCATATTCACCAACTGTTTCAGGAATAGCAATTTTTTTATCGTCCATTGTAAAATATTTAATCATACCATCAAATTCTTGAAAATCACTTACATCTTTGATTTTAGTACTGCTTGATGTAGTTGTCTTTTTAGATGTTGTTTTTTTATCACTCGAATCATTACTACATCCTACTAATGACATCGATAAAACAAATGTCATTAATACAGCCATTATTTTCTTTATCATAATTGTTCCTCCACGAAATTTTCATTTCTTTTCTTTATTACTATATAACAAATTACAATTATCTACAAATCTTTTTTTCTTAAGAACAAGCTTTCATAGTCTGAAACAATCTTTGTCCAACTATAAGCATTTTTAATTCTATCTTTAGCAGCTTTTCCTAAAGTATCAATATAATCTTGATCAAATGTTTCAACATGTTCTATAAGATGTTTTAAATTATTCTTTTCTTTACCCCAATAAATACATGAATCTAAACCTACTTCTTGATTAAAACCAACATTTAATAAAAGATTTAAAGAAGTAGAGCCTAAAGCTTCTAATAAAGATGGATTTGTTCCCCCTACTTCGTGACCATGTAAATAAGCAAAAGCATTCTTTCTTACACTTTTTAATAAAGCATCGTCATAAATTGTACCTACAAATTTAACTCTTTGATCATTTTCAAAATGATACTTGTTATTTAAAATATGATACAACTTACTTTCTTGATATCCAGTAACAATCACTAAATCTTTTTTTGTATTTGAACTCATGAATTCTCTAATCATTGTTTCATAATTATTTTCAGGAACAAAACGTCCAACAATTAAATAATATTCATTTTTTGAAACCTCATGTTCCTTAGCCCATACTTCAAATTTTTCTTCATCACTGTTATCAACAACATCTGCTCCATAAGCGATAAATGTTGTTTGGGGTTGATACTTTTTGTAATCTTCTTGAATATACTTTTCAATATTTTGTGAATCACAAACGACATAATCTGCATTTTTAATCATCAATCTTTCAGATAATTTCCAATATTGTCTAATAAACCAATTCCATTTAGCTCTTTTAAATTCATGACCGTCAGGATTAACAAAAACTTGAATATTTTTAGTATGAAACATTTTAACATATTTCTTTAAAAATGGACCAATACGACAAGCTAAAATATAAACAATCCCCTCTTCAATGTTATGATCAACAACATATTGATAAACTGCTTTTAAAGCTGCAATATCATAATAAACTGCTTTTGCTGGTCCAATATTAGGCACTTGTACTTTAAAACATCTTGATTGATTATGTTCAAATTCTTCTTCATGATCAGACAAACAAGCTACATGATACTTAATATCATCACTGACCTTATACTTTGTTAAATATTCGACAAAGGTTTCAAAGCCACCATAATTAGCAGGTATTCCTTTACTCCCTATAATAAATACATTTTTCATATTTTACATACCTTTCCATAATAATTGATAGATTGTATTATATAAAAATAAATCTATATTTTTTATTGATGGAACTAATTTCCCTTGTTTTTTCATATCATATTTATATGTAATAGTTCTTTTCAATAAATCAACATTGACATTATGACAATATTCTTTTAATAAATCAACCATTTCCATGTTAGACTTATGCACTTGGTCTATACTTCCTGAAACATTTTCTCCAGTATACTTATGGGTATATAATACATCATAATTCACATTAAATTGACATTTATTTTCAATCATCAAAAGCCATAAAAAGTAATCATCTGCCGAATTAACAGACATGACATGCTTTGTCCAATATTCTGGTATACTTGTTTTTTTAATCAAACAATGACCTGGTGAAACAATTAAGTCTCTTACTTTAATAAAACCAATTTGTTTCTTTAAATAATCTTGTGATTTTTGATTTTTATAAATCAAACATTTCCCATTTTCTGATTCCATAATGCCATTAGCGATACATAAATCTGCATCTCCAATATGTTCTAATTGACTTTTAATAAAAAAATCACTAATTTCATCATCTTGATCTAAAAATAAAATATATTTACCTAACGCTTTTTTTAAACCGTTGATTCTTGTTTGATGAATTCCTTGATTCATTTCATTATTAATAATTCTAATTGGAAAATCATGTTGACTACCTACAATAATTTCTTCATCAGGATAATCATTAACAAAAATAACCTCTATTTCTTTTTGACTTTCTTGATAATTCTTCTCTATTTTATTTAATAAAGATTCTATATATCCATTCCCTTTATAAATAGGAATAATAACTGACACATCCATACTTTCACATCCTATATTCCATTAAAAATATCCACTAGATTTTGAGAAATATCATTTACATCATACGCTTTGGCCGTTTGATAAGCATGATCTTTAATCTCTTTTATTTGATGTTCATTCATTGATAAAATATCTTCTATTTTTTGATTTAAATCTTTACCATCTCTCGGTTTAAAGAAAAAACCATTTTCTTGATTTTTAATATAACTTGTTGGCCCTGCCATATTAGATGCAATAACTATACAACCACAAGCCATAGCTTCTAATCCAACCAATCCTAAACTATCGCTTTTACGATAGGTTGGAAAACAAAAGATATCAATAGCTGAATAAAATAACGCCAATTCTTTTTGAGTTTGCATTGGATATTTTTTTATCACATTTTCTAAATGATATTCTTGAATAAGTGCATTCGCTTTTTCTTCATCTTCACCAACACCCACCATCACGATTTGATATTGTTCTACGTTTTCTAATAAACTAATAGCCTTTAAAAAGACTTCCCAACCTTTTCTTTTTTCATATCTTCCTATATAACCTATACATTTTTTATTTGGATCTAAATGCAATTTTTCTTTAGCGTTTTCTATTTCTTGAAAGACATCAAAATTAATACCTCCTGAAGGAAAAATCTTGATTTTATCTTCATTCAATCCATATTGTTCCATCATGACCTTTTGATAATAACTTGATGGTACAATACATAAATCTATTAGAGGTAATGTTGATTTAACTAAAGGAATAAACTTCTCATCATGTGCGTCTTCTGGAACAACGTCATTTCCATGAACATTTACAATAACCTTTATACTTGGTTTTAATTTCTTAATGATTTTAATCAATAGAGCACAATGTGAAATATAATGAGCATAAAGATAATCATAATGATGAAATAAACACAAAAAGATACTTTTTAAATAAAAACTTAAATATCCACCTAATTTTCCTAACTTACTATCTTTCTTTTTTAAAGCTGATACATCTACTTGATATCCATTATTTTTCAAAATACTTGCTGTATTTTGAACAAACACACCATAATGTTTATATTTTTTAGATGGATACATATTTGATATTAATAATATTTTTTCCATACAATCACCTATTTAATAATGTTCACTAAATCTCCTAAAAAAGTTTTAACTCTTCCAAATCCTTTATATTTTCCTTTTAAAAAGTATAAAATCAAAGAACAAGCTTTCTTTTCTTTCATCATTAAAACTCTTTGTGTTAAATAATCTTTATATTTTAAACAATATTTTTTTTGTTCTCTATTTAGCTCTAATCCCAATGCAAAATTCACATTTTCTATTTGTGCTTTCGTCTGTTCAATACGTTCATTCACTCTTTGTTTCTTTTCATTAATAATATTCCCATCAACAATATTATCCATTCCAATTGTATTATTATTATGAATTCTATAATCAATTAAAGGAATATCTAAATAATAACATCCATTTTGAATAGCAGAAATAATATTCAATTCCCAATCATGAGGCAATTTACCTTGTGTTACTTTTAAATATTCATCTTTAACTTCTTTTTTGATAGCCATACAACAACCTTGAGAAAAATTCATTTCTAATAAACTCTTTAAATCGATTTCCGTTAATTCTTCTGTTACTTCTTTAAAAAGTAAATTATTATTTGAACGTCCTTTTATTTTATTCACTTCGAAACAATTTCCATCTTGATCCATAAAATTAAAACTCGATGCTAGAGATAAAATAGTGGATTGACTCATTTTTTCAACCATCACCTCTATTTTATTTAAATGCCAACGATCATCTTGATCACTTAAAAAGATGATATCCCCATCTACTATCTCTAATCCTTTTTTAAAATTCTTACGATATCCTAAATTATTTTCATTTTTTATAAGTTTCCAATTAATAAGTTTATAACCATCGATATACTGATGAATCAACTCATAACTATTATCAGTAGAAACATCATCTATTAATATTACTTCATCAATTAGATACGTTTGTTTTCTAATAGAATCTAATTGTTCAATTAAATACTTTTCGCCATTATATACAGCCATTACTAATGATACTTTCATAACTATCCCTTTCTTTTGTTAGAAACAGTATAACATAATTTAAATTATAAAGCGTAGTCATGGCACATAAAATCAACTAGATTTTAATTACTTCGTCTTTGAAAATGAGTAATTAAAAATACTATAATCCTATGTAGCTTTGTATAATTATCATATAGTTTAAATGTGACTACTCAATAACAAAAATTAACATTTAGTTTTATTTCTTTACTTTACAATTGATATATAAGCAACATTTTAATTATCATTTCTAACATATATTCTAAATACTGATCTTATTTCTTTTAGTAGTAACAGTTTATAAAACAAACAATTCCCATCTATCAAATATATAATGTATATAAAATTAATGCGGCTTTAAAAACATATTTTTCAATTTAACAAATTTCATATTAATTTTCTACTTTTAAGCCTACTATGTTTATAAACCAATACTTTAAATATTTTTTATCTTTGAATATTAATTTAATCTTTATTGACCTTTAAATAGCTTTTCTCTATTTCTTTTCTTTTAAATTCTTCCTTATCTATTCTTATTCCTTTATCATATGCATTTGAAGTTTTCTCATATAATTCTAAAAGTGCAATTTTCTTATTTATATCATCAATATTTTTTCCTTCAAACTTTAATAACGTGTTATTAAGATATTTAGATTTATTATATTCATAATCAAAATAACTATCCTCTTTAAAAATTTTTGATAAGACATTCATACAATAAATCCAAACAGAAACAATAAAAAAAAGAAAACATATCATTTCATATGTATTATATTCATTCAGTTTTTGATTTAATAAGACAAAATTGGACAAATACAAAGATAAAACAAAAAAATATAATTCAATAAATTTTTTTGTTAATAATTCCCATTGTACAAAGTTATATTTAAAATCATATTTAATTTTAATCTTATATTGAATTTTGTCTATCACCACAAATATAAGGACAAAAATAGTCAATACAAAAATATTTTTAAAACTAAAAATATATATAATTTCTCTAATCATTTTCCTATTCAATCTTAATAAACTAAAATTTGGAAAAAATATATATGTACTCATTACAATAACACCAAAAGTCATAAATTCTAATAAACTAACACCTTTAGGTATTATTTTTTCCATTTTCTTCTCAATATATTTAATATCCATTATCATTTTCCTCTCACTATTATAAAACCAATTACTTATATTAACAACAAATCATAAATCTTATATTTTTCTTTAAAATTATAAAATTAAAACTAAAATTCGCTCATTTAAAATGAGCGAATCAATCTTAATATTCAATTTCTTTTAAATATCTACTTAAAGCATCTTGCCATGTAGGTAATGGTTTAAAACCATTTTCTACAAGTTTTGACTTATCCAATCTACTATTAAATGGTCTAGCAGCTTTAGATAAACCATATTCTTCAGTAGTTACTGGTAAAACTTCTGTTGTATATCCTGCTTGTTTAAAGATTTCTACTGTAAAATCATACCATGAAATATATCCACCTTCATTAGTAGCATGATAATAACCATATTTATCACTTTCAGCCATATCTACTAATAATCGAGCAAGATCATAAGTATATGTTGGTGTTCCAATTTGATCATTAACAACTTTAACTTGTGGATATTTCTTTCCAACATTTAACATCGTTTTAATAAAGTTTTTACCATTAACACCAAATACCCAAGCAATACGAATAATAAAATATTTATCTAAATTAGAAGAAACTGCAAGTTCACCTTCTAATTTAGTTTGTCCATAAACATTTAATGGTTTGTAATCTTTACAATCGGGATCCCAAGGTGTTTCACCTTGTCCGTTAAATACATAATCTGTAGAAATATAAATCATTTTACAATCTAACTTTTTACATACTAAAGCAATATTTTCTGTTCCTTTAGCGTTAACTGCTCTTACTTTTTCTACTTTATCATCATCTTCTGCTAAATCAACAGCAGTCCATGCTGCACAATGAACAACAACATCAGGATTGATTTTTGTAATTTCTGATTCTACAGCTTCTTTATTTGTAATATCTAATTGAACATATTTTTGAAAATGTTCATTACTTTCAGTAATATCACTTCCAATTGCTTCATGTCCTCTTTGATTTAATTCATTCATAACGTCATAGCCTAATTGACCATTAACACCTGTTACTAATACTTTCATTGATTTACCTCCAATCAGCATACTTATTATAGCATACTTTCTAATTTTCTTGAATTAACACATAAAAACGTTGCAATTACGATCAAAAAATATGAATTCACAAATGTTCTTGTTCCAGAAACAAAAATAGATGGTGAAAATCCAAGTACAACTCTTGAACAAAATGCTGCACAAATAATTATGAAACTTAGAAACATTGTCTTATTTCCTAGATTAATTTTTATTACATAAAAACTAATCAATAAAATACATATAAAATAAAGAATAATTAAACAAACATTCATATTCAACGAAATGTGTTCAATAACTTTTGTATAATCATTAAACACATTAAAGATTTGATAAAACCCTCTATGATTACAGTATCTATCACTTACACTAACTACAAAGGTAACAAAGGTCATAAGACCTACTAGTATATATTGTCCTTTATTTTTTGTATTTTTATAAATGATATAAATCAACATAATGTTCCAAACAAAAATAATATATGCAGGTTGTAAAGAACCAATTGCTATTGTTGAAAGAACTCCTAACAATAACTTATCCATCAACTTAAAGCCATAAAAAGCTGGATAATAAGCATTCATTTCTGCAACTTTTCTTAGCTCATTTCCAGG
Organism: Faecalibacillus sp. MSK20_93; assembly: GCF_020589945.1. Classification (NCBI taxonomy): domain Bacteria; kingdom Bacillati; phylum Bacillota; class Erysipelotrichia; order Erysipelotrichales; family Coprobacillaceae; genus Faecalibacillus; species Faecalibacillus sp. MSK20_93. The sequence continues at coordinate 31,994 of NZ_JAJDKA010000021.1, forward strand.
ACATAATGCATGATATCCTAACATTATAAACGATAACACTAAAAGAACATACATTAAAACAGGTACCTTTTTATGTTTTACTAAACTATATATCATAAATAAAGCATAAAATCCTACAAACAATGCACACATTTGTTCTTGATTGATAGCGTATAAACTAGCAACCACATAACTTATTTGTTGAGCTATTGATATCTTTTCATTGGAAATGATTTGTATAATATATGAAAGTCCATATAATCCTAACGCAAGTGGCCATACATAGTTAAGTGTCGTCGCATACCATCCAGCCACGCCAAATGTTCCAAAAGGAAATAACATGATTACAAGCATTAGAAAAAAAGTAATGATCCAATCATTTTCTTTTGTTGGACAAATTATTCTTCTTAAAGAATGTAAAACAAGTACAAACATTCCACTATCTAAAATGATCCAAGCCCATTTATTAATATTTAATAAAACAAGCATCACCAATTCAATGATATTTCTACTTGTCCAAGTTTGTATCCTCATTTGAGTATAGTTAATTAATCCCATTTTTGATTGTTCAAGAAACCATACATCATCTGCCACTCCTAATTTTACAGATGCATGCCTAATAACCATAAAAACAAATAAGATTAGATAAATGACCCATATATGATTTTTGATACATTCTGTTACTTTTTTCATGGTGTCCTCCTATTTTAGACAATATAAATAATAAGTAAAATCCATACCTTCATAAAGTTGTTTGAATTTTTTTATTTCTTTATAGTTATCATTTAAATAAGGAATATTCTTTCGATATCCTATTGTATCTTTATATTCTCTTATCACAACAAATTCAATTTCCTTATTTTTAATAGCCTCTCTTTGACCATCAATAATTTGAGGGTAACGATCATATCCAACATTTTGTCGCATAAAATATTTAACATTAGGAACAATATTACATGTTGTATAAAATCCCCCATCTAAATTATCATAATTCAATAATGTTTTATTTTTTGATTTATCAATAATATCTTTAAAAACATATTGTGCATATGCACTTTGAGGGATATTCATATATCCTCTATTAGGACTTTTTAATGGATAATGAACAGAAAATATCATTCCTCCACATAGTATACATATCGCTAAAGTTTGACTACTTAAATAATTTTGAACAATTGAAAAAACAAAAATAAATCCAAAAATAATATATGCTTCAAAACATAAAAAATAATAAATAAATGGTAATCCACCTACATAAACACCAATCATTAGAAAGATAAATGATAATAAAATAAATATATTGATCCAAATATTTTTTAAAATCTTTGTTGTTAAACAATTTACAAAACCAAGACATAATAATATATAAATTGTTCTATTGTATTTCATTTGTTGGAAAATTGCTGAAAACATATTTAATATTCTTGTTTTTAAATCAATAGTTGTACTATAAGCAGTTAGATTAAAAGTAATATATACATCATAATAATCTCTTAATGCACCATTGATAACAAAATAAATAATTGATATAAAGATAGGAATAAACATTCCCACTAAAAAATAAACACAACTTATAAAAGCTTTTTTTATTTCCTTTAAAGAAATTAATTTAAAGAAATATAAAGCCATCCAAATAAACCACAAACCTAATAAATTAAATTTGATCAATGAAACACATCCAGCTATTGCCCCATTAATTAATAAATATTTCTTTCCAAAATCATTTTCATTAATAATTTTAATAAAGAAATAAACACTACTTGCAACAAAAGGTAAACAAAATTCTTCTGCACTACCTCCTTGTACAAAAGAAATCGATCCTGAAATAATAGCTAATGTCAAAACAGATGCTAATAAGGCATAAAATTGATTTAAATAAGTTCTAGCAATTTTAAAAAGAAAATAGCCAAAAATTGTATATGAAATAACTTCTAATAAATAAACACCTAAAAATGTATCATGACTTATTAAATAACCTATTCCATATATCAAATAAAGCAAAGGTCCCTTTTGTTCAAATAAATCTTTATAAGGAACCTTTCCATTAAACATACCTTTTCCCATTGTAAAAAAAGCATTACCATCAACCCAATCATTATAAGGATATAATGGTGAATTTTTTGAACAAATCAAAAGAGTTAGGATAGAAACAATCAATAAGATAGCTAAAATAACTTTTTTATTATCTAAATAATTACTTAGTTTTTTCATCTTCGATATTTGTATCCTTTACAATATAAACAGGTCTTTTCTTAGTTTCTAAATAAGTTTTTGATAAATATTGTCCTAAAATACCTGTACAGAATATTTGTATACCACCAATTAAAGTAATAATGCATACAAGAGATGGCCATCCACTTGTAGGATCATTAAAAATAAGTGTTTTAATAATTATAAATATTATAAATATAAAAGCAATAAATAACATCAACATCCCTATAAGCGATGCAATCGCTAATGGTGCTGTTGAAAAAGCAACGATTCCTTCAATACTATATAATAATAATTTCCAGAAAGACCATTTTGTTTCTCCTGCAACTCTTTCTACATTTTCGAATTCAATCCACTTTGTTTTAAATCCTACCCAACCAAATAGTCCTTTACTAAAACGATTATATTCTTTTAATTCTAATAAAGCATTTACAAATTGTCTTGTCATTAAACGATAATCACGTGCACCATCCATTAATTCAGTATCAGATATCTTATTCATGATTTTATAAAACATTCTTGCAAAAAATGATCTTATTGGTGGTTCTCCTTTACGAGTCACTCTTCTTGTAGCAGCACTATCATAACCTTCTTCTCGAATTGCTTTTAACATTTCTGGTAATAAGCGAGGAGGGTCTTGTAAATCAGCATCCATTAAACATACATAATCACCTGTACTATTTTCAAATCCAGCATACATAGCCGCTTCTTTTCCAAAATTTCTTGAAAAAGAAATATATTTAACTCTTGAATCTTTTTTAGCAAGCTCCATCATAATTTCTAATGTTTTATCTTTTGAACCATCGTTTATGAATAATAATTCAAAATCTACGTCATTCATTTCATCCATGACCCTACTCATTTCCTTGTAATAGTAATGAAGTGCTGCTTCTTCATTATAACAAGGTACAATTACTGTTATTTTTTCCATCCTATTTATCCCCTTTAAAAACAACTAACTTACTTAATACATAATTCAATACAACCACAATGACATTAACAATCACTTTAGCGATAACATCATTAACAACATTAAAATACACAAATAGCCACATAAGTACCATATCTAAGATTCCTGTAGCTAATCGAGAACTAAAAAAAGAAACAGCTTCTTTTAATATATTTTGACTACTACTTTCAAAAACATATTTTCTATTTGTGATATAAGCAAATAAAACCGATAAAAACCATGCTAGTGCATTAGAAATCAAATAATTTATGTGTAAAAGCTCTGCACTTAAAAAATAAACAACAATATTAACGACCGTTGTAAGAACACCAAACACAAGATACATAATGATTTCTTTATATTTCATTAATAATTCTTTCATTTTCTTCTCCTAAAAAAATGCTAGTTTTGTCATAGACATACTAGCATTTTTTTTACTAATATTCAATTTTATAATTCTTAATTATTCTTTATCTAAGACAAATGCCTTCTTCAAACTTAAATTAGGATTATAAAAACGATCACTATATAACATATAACCCCATTTATCTTTGATGTAATCGTGTTCTTGAACAAATCTACGATATTTAGCACTTTTTGTATCAACTGTATCATCTCCTCTAGATTTAGATTCATAATGATATAGTTCTACTTGATTTAAACAAATATTGTAATAACCTTGTTTTAATAATTTTAAGTTAAAATCAACATCATTGAAGGCTACTTGTAAATCTTCTTCCAAACCATTGACTTCTAAATATTTTTCTTTAGAAACCATTAAACAAGCTGCAGTAACAGCGCTGTAATTAAATGGAACTGATAATCTTCCATAGAAACCAACATCTTCTCTTGGATTATCAATAAAACAATGTTGTGCAATTCCACCAATACCTAAAATAATACCTGCATGTTGAACCGTATTATCAGGATATAACAATTTAGCACCTACTGCCCCAATATGAGGTTGCATTGCATAGCCAACCATTACTTGTAACCAATGTGGTGTAATAATTTCAGTATCATTATTTAATAAAACAATATATTCACCTTTAGCCGCTTCTACAGCTTGATTATTGATTTTAGAATAGTTAAATTCATAATTAGCATCAATAACTCTAAAGTTAGAATATTTATTTTGATATTTTTTAAATAAATCAAAAGTTTCTTTCTTTTCGCTATTGTTATTCATTAAAATAACTTCATAATTTTTATACGTTGTTTTTTCAAATAATGATTTTAAACATTGTTCTGTAATATCTGCATAATCTTTTGTTGGAATAATGATTGAAACCATTGGTTCTGTTTCATATTCATATCTTACTAAATAATAAGGAACTCTTGGATGAACAGTTACTTTAGCTTTAATACCTCGACGTTTTAAAGCATCTTCTACTGCCATTCTTCCTTTTTCAACAGCATATCCTTTACTATCAATTGTGGCAGCCGTTGACCCTTCAATCATACGCCAATGATATAAAATCTTTGGAATATGATAAACACGTTCAGGAGTTGTTTTTTCTAAAAATCTTAAGAAAATATCATAATCTTGCGCCCCTTCATAACCTACTCTAAAACCACCGATTTCATCAACAATTGATTTTCTCATGATTTCAAAGTGACAAATATAGTTACTTCCAAGTAATGAATCAGGTGCATAATCTGATTTAAAATGAGGATCTCTTCTTAATCCTTTCATATCCATCTTATCTTCATCCGTGTAGATAAAATCTAATTCTTTATTTTTATTTAAAACAGCGACACATTCAGCTAATGCATTTCTAGCAAGTAAATCATCATTATCCATTAAACCAATAAATTCACCGCTAGCAATATTTAAAGCATCGTTTGTTGCTTTAGAAATATGTCCATTTTCTTTACGATGATGTACTTTGATTCTAGAATCTTTCTTTTCATATTCATTTAAAGTATCAATTGTTTCTTGTAAAGTTGAACAATCATTAGATAAACATATTTCAAAGTTTTGATATGTTTGATTTAAAATAGAATCTAAACATTCTGCTAAGTATTTTCTTTCCACATTATAAACTGGTATACAAATTGAAATAAGTGGATTGTAAGAAAATTGAGGATGTTCTTCAAATGGTTTTTCATTTTTTTCTAACCATAAAAGATATTCTTTTTGATTTAAGAAATTATAAACATCTAAAAATTTATTTTTTGTTTTCTTATTTTCTTTAATACGTCTTTTACTTTGTTTTAATCTATTTGGTGTTAAAACAAAATGATATTCCTTAGCTATATATTTAACTTCTTTACCAATAGCATAAGTATTTACTTTTACCTTATTATTTGTTTCTTTTATTTTTCTAACTGTTTTTTGTAAAAGTGTTCTAATCTTTGACTTAATTCTTTTCATTAAAGTATTCTTTCTTACACAAACAAGTTCCTTTTGATCATCATGTATTAAATAAACTTTAACTTTAGAATCATCTTTACTCAATGATAATGTTAATTCATAATTATCACTTGCTAGATCTGGTAAAAAACGTGCTTCTCTTTTTTTACCATCAACAGTTACTTCAAAAGAATAATCTTTTAAAGAACAATTTCCATACATAATAAATGTAGGATTAACAAGACCATGAACCTGTGCATCTCTCACATTTATATAATCTAATGTTTTCATGTCTATCACCCCTTATATTTCTTCAGCAAATCCTTTTTCTAATTTTCTAAAGATAAACATTCCTAATACAAAACAAATAATAGCCATTACAACCATATAAAGCACACTAGACATTGCTGGTAACGTATGATACATAAAGAAATCACGGTAGGCACTTACGATATGTGTAAAAGGATTTAAATAAAGTACCCAACGAATAGCTTCTGGAAATAATTCTGCCGGATATAAAATAGGTGTTCCATAAAATAACATATTAATAACAAATTGAATAATATATTCTGTATCTTGAATATAAACATTGATTGCACTTAAACCAAGAACCATTCCTGCTGTAATTACAAATTGAATCAACGCAATAAATGGTACTAATAAAATATGCCAACTTAATCCAAGTCCACCAAAAACACAGAAAAGAATAATAATCAAACAAGCGATAAAAAAGTTAACAAGTCCACTTAATGTGGCTGATATTGGTAAAATTTCTCTAGGAAAATATACTTTTTTAATAACACCTGCATTATTTTTAATACTTCCCATTCCAAGTCCCATAACTGTCGTAAAGAAGTTCCATGGAATAACCCCACAAATTAAATATTGAAGATAATTATCTGTTTTGATTCTCATGATATAAGGAAATACAATGGCATAAACGGCAACCATTAATAATGGATTTAAGAATGACCATAATACTCCTAAAAATGAACCTTTATATTTACCTCTAATATCTTTTTTTACATTTGTTTTTAATAATTCACGATAGTCATATAAGTTTTTAAATAATTTCATTTTCTTTTTCTCCTATATGATATTAATCTTTAAATCTTTTTCAGATATAACTTTATCTTTTTCGTCTAATAATTGAACAAGAATAGAATGTTCTCCTAATTCCATTTGACTTACATCTACAAAATAATCAAATCCACATTCATCATCATTTGTTCCATAACCACCATATTTTTCTTGATAAGCCATTAAAACATCACTTCTATTTATTTTTCTCATTTCAGTAACCTCTTGATCATCAAAAGTTACTTTTAAACGATCATTTAAACAATCACTCAATGACCATCCAGAAATTGTAAATTGAGCTGTATCTTTTTTAACTTCAGCAAATGATTGAGGAATATCAACAACAACAATACCATGGTAAGTATCTAATGGTTTTTGATATTTTTTCTTAGCTTCTTCTTTATGATCTAATTTAACTTGTTTTAAATATTCATCAATAACATAAGTTGGATCACCATCTAATTTAAATTCACCTTTATAGATCCAAACAGCACGTGTACATAAATCTTTAACTGTATCTAAACTATGTGAAACAATAACAATTGTTTTATCACTATCTCTTAATTCTTTTAATTTATCAAAACATTTATCTTGGAAATGTTGATCTCCAACTGCTAAAATTTCATCAATTAATAAAATTTCTGCATCTACATTAATAGCAATTGAAAAAGCAAGTCGCATATACATCCCAGAAGAATAAGTTCTAACTGGATTATCAATAAATTCTCCTAGTTCTGAAAATTCAATGATATCATCTACTCTTTTTTCAATTTCAGCTTTTGTTAAACCAAAAACAGCAGCATTAAAATAAATATTTTCTCTTCCTGTAAAATCTTGATGGAAACCTGCACCCAATTCAAGTAACGAAGTCAACTTACCATGTGTTTCAATTGTCCCTTCATTAGGATAAATAATCTTAGTCATCAACTTCAATAAAGTTGATTTACCACTCCCATTTGTTCCAATCAAACAAACAGTTTCACCTTTTTTAATATCTAAATTTATATTCTTCAATACCGTATGAACTTCTCTATTGCTTTTTCCAAAAGATAACAATCTTTCTTTTAAAGTATGCGCCTTATCATATTCAACTTTAAAATACTTTGTCATATTTCTTACTTCAATAGCATTTTCTTTATTCATAAGACCTCCGCTAAATCTTCTATTTTTTCTCTTATATTCTTAATAATTTCGTTATTAAACCTTATAAATATATACCACATACATACCTATTTGTCCAACACTTCATATTTCACACTGTATATTCTACCATATCTTTGCTTTATATTTTAGAATTTTAAAATAAAAATAGAAGCTAAATAAATATAGCTTCTATAATCTAATAACATAACACTCATTATTTGTATATTCTAATTGATATCCATGACTCATAAGCTCATCAGCTTGTTTTTTAGAAAATGTTAAGAAATATGATTCTCTATAATAATCAAATGCAAACTTCGTTTGATCAAAAGATGCTTTTTCACTCCAATAATCATAAATAGCATGATAAAATTGCAATTCATCTTCGTAAAGAGAACCTTCTTTTACAATTTGAATTCGATTACTTGACATATAGAATCCTTGATGATAAGTCACTTTTCCATGATAAGTAAATCCTGGAGGAGCCAATAATGTATAATTTCCATAAGGCAAACTGTCAAAATGTTCTCCTACATCATTAAATATATCAAGCATCATATTATCGCATTTAAATATTTGTGTAAAATCATAACCATATTGATTAATTCCACAACCTAAAAATGTATACGATTTAATTTGATTATAATTTTGATAAACAAATATGAGAGATGAAGTAATCGCTAATGTTGCTACTGAAACAGATATTGTTTTTAAAGAAATAATATCAAGTATTTTAGCAATAGATAACCCTATCAAGAAAACAACCATAAATTGAATTGCTGAATAAAATCTTAATATAACAAAGAAATAATTAAACGATGATAGACATAGTAGTTCATTAAACTTATTCTTAGCTACAATAATAATAAGCATTAATGTAATAATAGCCAGATATTTTCCATATTTTGAATTAATCACCAAAGCTAAAGCAATAGCTGCAATACATGTACTATATTGCATAATTGTATCAGTAGAAACATAATATCCATAAAATGGCGATAATTGATTACTAAAAGATTCAAAATCTGCTAAAGATAATAAAGGAGTATGGTCCAATTTATTTGTTAAAATCAATAATACTAAAACAAATAAGAAACAGCATAAATTAATAATAATCCATTTAGTATTTTTTCCCTTTATTGAAATACATGTATTATAAGCAAATTTAAGTATAAATAAAACAAAGAACATAACAATAAAAACAGGTAAAAAGACTGTCGAAAAGGACATCATTGAACAACTCGTGATACCAGCAAAAATAATATTTTTAATTGTCATTTTATTTTCAATCAAAGGTATACAAACAATACACATGATAGGTACAGAAAGTACTCTTACTACTGAACCACCATACCATATGGCATTTTGAAATTGCCATAAGTCAAATGATCTTATTATTAAAAAAGAACCATTATTTTCCATCAAATATCCATGGCCTATTAAAAATAAAAAGAATGGAATAAGTGCATATTGTGCTTTTCTTTTAGTAACAAAACTAGCCAATTGTTTAATTGCTAATGCAAATAAAGTATAGTTATGAATAACCATGAAAACTTTGCAAAAATAAACAGGATTAATATGAAAAATACTTGCGAGAGCACCATAAGTAATCTCATATGTATTCACCATTCGTGCATAATCTACAGATGTTGTAAGCCATCCTGTATAAAAGCTTTCATTCATTAAAGATGGTGTTCCTATAGAATTAACTACTTTCGCTATATAATAAGCATCATCGTAATCAAACTCATATAAAGCCATTACATTTGATACTGAAAATAAAGTGAATAAAAAAACAAAAAAATATATAACCCAATTATTTTTTACATGATCTATTATGTTTTCCTTTTTTAAGTTACTTTTAAATTCATTTACAAAGGTAGAAATATTTTTATATTTTCTCCATAATAAAAATACAAAAAAAGAAAAGAAAAGAACACAAAATAAAATAAAATAAACATTCCAACTCAATTGAAATAATTGACACGGAAAACCTATGATAAAAGAAATAAAAAATACAGATATAAATCCATATATAACATATGCTGTTGAATTTTTTATTTTTATAGCAAAACAATCAGCTACAAACTCTCCTATTAACCAATAAAAATAAAAAATAAAAATTAAAAATATAAAGGTTAAAAGATGATTCATATATTTCCTCCCTTATTATTAAACTTAAACAATTAAATACATTACGATTAAATCGTAATGTATTTAATAAATATTATTTATTTTAAATCATTTTTCTTTTTCAAAATAGCAATTTCTTGAATTAAGTTTTTTTGCTTTTCTTCTAGCATAGATACTTTATTAAATAAAACATATACTAAAATAATAAGCATAAAAATAATAGCTGCAAAAACTATATTTGCTGTTGAAATGACACCTATAAGTCTAGCTACAAAAAAAGCAATTTGTGGAAAAATACTTAAAATAATTAATGCTATCGAACAAAGAATCCATGCTAAAGCATAATCAGTTCTTAATTTACCTTTTTTAACATTCTTTACTAAAATAATAAAGAATAAAACAGTGAATATAATTAATAATATTTGTAATGTTAAACTCATACGTTACCTCCTAATTAAAGAATATAATTGTTATTAATACTTTTAACATATATTGAATAGAACTTCCTATTCCTGTATAAATACTTGTACCAGCAAGTCTATCTTCCATCTTAACTTGTACTTCTTTTGCTTTATAACCTTTTTTTATTTGAAATGCAAGTGTATCAGGTTCTGGTTTTCTATTTAATTCAAAAGCATAATCTTTAATTAATTCTTTATTAATGATTCTCATTCCACTTGTAGGATCATTAATAGTGGCACCTGTTGTTAGTTTAATCATTGCAGTAATAATTCTACTACCTAACATTCTCATGCTAAAATGCTTCTTTTCATCCACAAATCTTGATCCAATAACAATATCATATCCATTTTCTATTTCTTTTACTAAACTAGGTATATATTCTGGTAAATGTTGCCCATCACCATCAAATTGGATAGCTGCGTCATAATTATTATAATAAGCATATTTATAACCTGTTTGTACTGCACCAGTTAAGCCTAAGTTAACAGGTAAATCAACATGATTAATATTATTGTCATCTAAAATTTTTCCAGTACTATCTTTAGAACAATCATTGATTACAATATAATCACAATCAATATCTGCATTTTCAAGATTTCTAACAACTCTTAAAATGCTTTCTTCTTCATTATATGCTGGAATTATAACTAAAGTTTTCATACTTTCCCTCTTTCTCTAATACTATTCTTACTGATTATACCAATAAAATTATATATTTCAAACAAAATATACACAAAAACGGGATGTATTCATCCCATTTTTGTACATAATTTTAATTATCTAAGCCAAACACCATTAATATCAAAACGATTAACTACTCCATTGATTTTATAATCTCCTGTGACCATCTTTCCATTAGCGTCTACATAATACCAGTTATTTCCTGATTTTACCCATTGGGCACTAATTACACCACTTGAAGCTGCATAGTAATATTCACCATTGATTTTGAACCATCCTGTTTGCATTAATCCGCTTTCTGCAAAGTAGTATTTAGCTCCTGCAACTGTTTGATATCCTGTTACCATTTTTCCATCTGCGTCTACATAGTACCAAGTATTTCCTGATCC
>NZ_JAJDKA010000022.1:0-41673 GCF_020589945.1 Faecalibacillus sp. MSK20_93
AATGGGGGGAAAAGTTTGAGATATTTATAATATCAGGAACTTACCTATCCATATATAACTGGTTTTTATCCAACGCCCAGTCCCTTGTGCTGCTGGCAATCGTGGTGATTGGACTGTACCTCGGATTTAAGAGGGAATTTTCCAAACTTATCGGTTTTCTGGTGGTGTCCCTTGTAGCGGTCGGTCTGGTCTTCAATGCGGACGGTGTAAAGGACATCTTACTGGAACTGTTCAATAAGATTATCGGTGCATAGGAAACCCTTGTTACACTTCCGTTATGGAGCAAGCTCTGATTGCTTCATGGCGGAAGTCCACTAGGGGCTTGGGGAGCGTAACTCCCCAAAAGAAGCATGACAGAGAATGAAGGTGACACTATGGAAGAAATGCGGATTTACATTGCCAACTTAGGCAAATACAATGAGGGCGAACTGGTCGGGGCATGGTTCACGCCGCCTGTGGACTTTGAGGAAGTCAAGGAACGTATCGGTTTGAATGATGAATATGAGGAATACGCCATCCATGATTATGAGCTGCCCTTTGAGATTGACGAATATACCCCCATTGAAGAAGTCAACCGCCTGTGTGAAATGGTGGAGGACTTACCGGAGTACATTCAGGAGGAACTATCAGAGCTGCAATCCTACTTTGGCAGTATCGAAGAACTCTGTGAGCATGAAGACGATATTATCTGCCATTCCGGCTGTGATGATATGGCGGATGTGGCTCGCTGCTATCTGGAAGAAAGCGGACAGCTTGGCGAACTTCCGGCACACTTACAAAACTATATCGACTACGCCGCCTATGGGCGTGACATGGAATTGGAGGGAACCTTTGTTGCCACAAACCACGGCGTATATGAAATCTTACGGTAGACCCGTCTGTATCTCTTTCAGGAAATACAGGCGGATTTTTTGATTCAGGGGCAGCTCGTTTGCTGCCCCCATCTTTTAGAAAGGACGGACAACATGAAGAAAATACGAAGCTATACCAGTATCTGGTCGGTGGAAAAGGTACTCTATTCCATCAATGATTTTAAGCTGCCATTCCCCATCACATTTACGCAGATGGCGTGGTTCGTGGTATCGGTGTTTGCAGTGATACTCTTAGGGAACCTCCCTCCCCTTTCGTTCATTGACGGGGCATTTTTGAAATACTTCGGCGTACCCTTTGCCCTCACTTGGTTCATGTGCCAGAAGACCTTTGACGGGAAGAAGCCTTACGGCTTCCTGAAATCCGTACTGGCATATCTGGTACGCCCGAAACTGACCTATGCAGGAAAGCCCGTGAAGCTGGAAAAGGAATATCCGGCACAGCCCATCACGGCAGTAAGGAGTGATATTTATGGCATATCCGATTAAATATATCGAAAATAACCTTGTGTTCAACCATGACGGGGAGTGCTTTGCTTACTATGAGCTGCTTCCCTACAACTATTCTTTTTTAAGCCCCGAACAGAAATATCAGGTACACGATTCCTTCCGGCAGCTTATCGCCCAGAACAGGGACGGGAAGATTCACGCCCTGCAAATCAGCACCGAATCCAGCATACGGGCAGCACAGGAACGCTCCAAACAGGAAGTAACAGGCAAGTTAAAAGATATTGCCTGTGCAAAGATTGACGCACAGACCGAAGCCCTGATTTCCATGATAGGGGAAAATCAGGTGGACTACCGCTTTTTTATCGGCTTCAAGCTGCTTGTCAATGAGCAGGAAGTCACCATGAAGCAGTTCCGCAGGGAAGCAAAGACCGCCGTTTCCGATTTTCTCCATGAAGTCAACCACAAACTCATGGGGGATTTTGTTTCCATGAGCAATGAGGAAATCTGGCGGTTTCAGAAGATGGAAAAACTGTTAGAGAATAAAATCTCACGCCGCTTTAAAGTCCGGCGGCTTGATAAGGACGATTTTGGCTATCTGATTGAGCATTTATACGGGCAGACCGGAACCGCCTACGAAGATTATGAGTATTATCTTCCGAAAAAACGGTTTCAGGAGGAAACGCTGGTGAAATACTATGACCTCATCAAACCCACCCGTTGTCTGATAGAGGAAAACCAGCGGTATCTGAAAATCGAACAGGAAGACGGGACGGTCTATGCCGCCTACTTCACCATCAACAGCATTGTGGGGGAACTGGACTTCCCATCCTCGGAAATCTTTTACTATCAGCAGCAGCAATTCACCTTTCCCATTGATACCTCTATGAATGTGGAGATTGTGACAAACCGGAAAGCCCTCTCCACGGTGCGGAACAAGAAAAAAGAGCTGAAAGATTTGGACAACCACGCATGGCAGAATGACAGTGAAACCAGTACAAACGTGGTGGACGCTTTAGACAGCGTAAATGAGCTGGAATCCACCTTAGACCAGAGCAAGGAATCCATGTATAAGCTGTCCTATGTGGTGCGTGTGACAGCTCCCGACTTGGAAGAACTGAAACGCCGCTGCAATGAGGTGAAAGATTTTTATGACGATTTGAACGTGAAGCTGGTTCGCCCCTTTGGGGATATGCTAGGGCTGCATGGGGAATTTCTCCCTGCCAGCAAACGGTATCTGAACGATTACATCCAGTATGTCACCAGTGACTTCCTCGCTGGTCTTGGTTTCGGAGCAACCCAGATGTTGGGGGAACCAGAGGGTATTTATATCGGGTACAGCCTTGATGCAGGAAGAAATGTGTACTTAAAACCTGCCCTTGCCAGTCAAGGGGTAAAAGGCTCTGTTACCAACGCCCTTGCTGCCGCTTTTGTCGGCTCCCTCGGCGGTGGAAAATCATTCAGCAACAACATGATTGTCTATTATTCCGTACTATTTGGGGCACAGGCTCTCATTGTTGACCCGAAAGCGGAACGGGGACGCTGGAAAGAAACCCTGCCGGAAATCGCCCATGAAATCAATATCGTAAACCTGACCTCAGAGGAACAGAACAGGGGCTTACTTGACCCCTATGTGATTATGGAGAACCCAAAGGATTCCGAATCACTGGCAATCGACATCCTGACCTTTTTAACCGGCATTTCCAGCCGTGACGGGGAAAAGTTCCCTGTTCTTCGGAAAGCCATCCGTGCAGTGACAAACAGTGAGGAACGGGGACTTTTCAAAGTGATTGAGGAACTTCGGGCGGAGGGAACCACCATCAGCACCAGCATAGCCGACCATATCGAATCCTTTACGGACTATGACTTTGCACACCTGCTCTTTTCGGATGGGGATGTCACACAGTCCATCAGCCTTGAAAAGCAGCTCAATATCATTCAGGTGGCGGATTTGGTGCTGCCGGATAAAGAAACCTCGTTTGAAGAATACACCACAATGGAGCTGCTTTCCGTGGCAATGCTCATTGTAATCAGCACCTTTGCCCTCGACTTTATCCACACCGACCGCAGCGTGTTTAAGATTGTGGATTTGGATGAAGCATGGGGCTTCTTACAGGTGGCACAGGGCAAGACCCTCTCTATGAAGCTGGTTCGTGCCGGACGTGCCATGAACGCAGGCGTTTACTTTGTCACCCAGAACACGGACGATTTGCTGGATGAAAAGCTGAAAAACAATCTGGGCTTGAAGTTTGCGTTCCGTTCCACAGACATCAACGAAATCAAGAAGACCCTCGCCTTTTTTGGGGTGGATTCCGAAGATGAAAACAACCAGAAGCGGCTCCGTGACTTGGAAAACGGGCAGTGCCTTATCAGTGATTTGTACGGGCGTGTGGGAGTGATACAGTTCCATCCTATCTTTGAAGACCTGTTCCATGCCTTTGATACCAGACCGCCCATGAGAAAAGAGGTGGATTGATGGTGATACATAGAACTTCCAACGGGCAGCAACTCCCTGTTCCCTATTCAGCAAAAAAGGGCTTGTCTTGGAAAATAGCAGGAAAATTGATTGGCAGGGTGCTTCTGGCACTCCTGCTCATCCTCCTGTTGCTTGCAGTCTTCGGCACAGCCGCCCACGCTGCCGGACTGGTGGATGATACGGTGGACGCTGCCAACGAATACAGCAAATACCCTCTGGACAACTACCAGCTTGATTTTTATGTGGACAGCGGATGGGACTGGCTCCCGTGGAACTGGCTGGACGGTATCGGAAAACAGGTGATGTACGGGCTGTATGCCATCACAAATTTTATCTGGACAATCAGCCTGTACCTTTCCAACGCCACAGGGTATCTGATTCAGGAAGCCTACTCGTTGGACTTCATTTCCTCTACGGCGGATTCCATTGGGAAAAATATGCAGACCTTGGCAGGCGTTACCACAGGCGGCTTGTCCTCGGAGGGATTTTATATCGGGTTCCTGCTGATTCTCATTCTGGTGGTGGGGATTTACGTTGCCTACACAGGGCTTATCAAACGGGAAACCACAAAAGCCATCCATGCCGTTGTGAATTTCGTGGTGGTGTTCGTGCTGTCCGCTGCCTTTATCGCCTATGCTCCTGATTATATCGGGAAAATCAATGAATTTTCCGCAGACATCAGCAATGCCAGCCTGACCCTTGGCACAAAGATTGTGCTGCCAAACTCGGAAAGCCAGGGAAAAGACAGTGTGGATTTGATACGGGACAGCCTGTTTTCCATTCAGGTCAAACAGCCGTGGCTCCTGCTGCAATACGGCAACTCGGATGTGGAAAGTATTGGGGCTGACCGTGTGGAACACCTGCTCTCAACCAGTCCAGACGAAAACAACGGGCAGGACAGGGAAGAAATCGTGGTGGAGGAAATCGAAGACAGGGAAAATACCAACCTTACCATCACAAAGACCATCAACCGCTTGGGAACCGTCTTCTTCCTGTTCATGTTCAATATCGGTATCTCCGTTTTTGTATTCCTGCTCACGGGGATAATGATTTTTTCACAGGTGCTTTTTATCATCTACGCCATGTTCCTGCCTGTGAGCTTCCTCCTTAGCATGGTTCCCTCTTTTGAGGGGATGTCCAAACGTGCCATTACAAAACTGTTCAATACCATCCTTACCAGAGCCGGAATCACCCTGATTATCACGGTAGCGTTCAGCATTTCCACCATGCTCTACAACCTGTCTGGGGAATATCCGTTCTTCCTGACGGCGTTCTTGCAGATAGTGACCTTTGCCGGAATTTATTTTAAGCTGGGGGATTTGATGGGGATGTTCTCCTTACAGAGCGGCGATTCCCAAAGTATGGGGAGCCGTATCATGCGAAGACCCCGTATGCTCATGCACGCCCATATGCACCGTTTACAGCATAAGTTAGGGCGTTCTGTGGCAGCTCTTGGGGCTGGTACGGCTGCCTACCATGCAGGAAAACAGGCTGGCTCAGACCAGAGAACTGCTTCCAACTCCGGTACTTCCAAAAATACACAGGCAGACCACACCCGACCAAACGGACGGGCAGCACCAGAAAAGGAATCTGCATGGAAACGGGCTGGCTCTGCTGTGGGTGCGGTGGCAGATACCAAAGATAAGATAGCCGATACTGCCGGACAGCTTCGGGAGCAGGCAAAGGATTTGCCCGTCAATGCAAAGTATGCCCTTTACCACGGGAAAACACAGGTATCAGAGGGAGTACGGGACTTTACTTCCAGCGTGACCCAGACCCGAACTGCCAGAGCCGAACAGCGGAACGCACAGGCAGAAAGCCGCAGACAGACCATTGCAGAACGCAGGGCGGAACTGGAACAGGCAAAACAGCCGCAACAGACAGCTTCCGAATCCCCCAAAGGGGCGGCTCCCGTCCATGAACGCCCTGTTACTGCAAAGCAGCCGGAAGATTTCCGACATCATGCAGATACCACTCATACAGGAAAACCAGCCATGCAGCCGGTTTCCCCATCCATCAGGGAACGGGGACAGGTTCCTTATGGGGGAACTGTGGCAGAACGGGCTTCGGTTCCGGTAGTAAAGGCAGCTTCCATCCACCATGAACAGATACCGTCTGCAAGGACAGAACGCCAGATACTCCCTCCGGCTTCCCCAGACAAACCAGAGGAAAGACAAAAGGCAAATACGGCTCCTGTGATACCGGAAAGAAAACGGGCTGCCCCTGCGGTAAAAGAATCGAACTTTACCATCCGGCGTACCACCGCCAGAAAGGAGTGGACAAAAACGGTAACAGCGGCTGCCAAACAAAAGAAAGGGGAGAAACCATGAAGTTAAGACACCTTTTCTTTGCCTGTTCCGGCGTGTTCGTGATGATGTTCTCCCTGCTCCTTTTGGTGGTGATTGTCTTCTCGGATGAGGAAGACGGCGGAAGCGGCGGAAACCTTATCTATGGGGGCGTGAGCGTATCACAGGAAGTCCTCGCCCATAAGCCTATGCTGGAAAAGTATGCAAGGGAATATGGCATAGAGGAATACTTAAATGTGCTGCTCGCCATCATTCAGGTGGAATCCGGCGGCACGCTGGAAGACGTTATGCAGTCCTCGGAATCCCTTGGGCTTCCCCCAAACTCCCTTAGCACAGAGGAATCCATCAAACAGGGCTGCAAATATTTCTCGGAACTGCTCGCAGCGGCAGAAACAAAGGGCTGTGACTTAAACAGTGTGATTCAGTCCTACAACTACGGCGGCGGTTTCCTAGACTATGTGGCAGGACGTGGAAAAAAATACACCTTTGAACTGGCAGAGAGCTTCGCAAGGGACAAATCCGGCGGAAAGAAAGTCACCTACACTAACCCTGTTGCGGTAGAGAAAAACGGGGGCTGGCGGTATTCCTACGGGAATATGTTCTATGTCCTCTTGGTATCGCAATACCTGACCGTGGCACAGTTTGATAATGAAACGGTACAGGCTATCATGGACGAAGCCTTAAAGTATGAGGGCTGGACGTATGTGTATGGGGGCGATTCCCCCTCCACTTCCTTTGACTGTTCGGGACTGGTGCAGTGGTGCTATGGCAAGGCAGGAATCGCCCTGCCACGGACAGCACAGGAACAGTACAATGTGACGCAGCACATCCCCCTGTCCGAAGCAAAAGCAGGGGATTTAGTCTTTTTCCACTCCACCTACAACGCCGGAACCTACATCACCCATGTGGGGCTGTATGTGGGAAATAACCGGATGTACCATGCCGGAAATCCCATTGGTTACGCAGACCTGACAGGCTCCTACTGGCAACAGCACCTTGCCGGAGCCGGACGAATCAAACAATAAGAAAGGATGACCCGATATGATTCAGATTAGAAAAGAGGAAAACCAGAAAAAGCAGAAAGAAAAGAAACTGAAAGTCTACAAAGTCAATACCCATAAAAAAACCGTGATTGCCCTGTGGGTGCTGCTGGCAGTGAGCTTCCTGTTTGCCGTCTATAAGAATTTCACGGCGATAGACATTCATACTGTCCATGAAACCAAAGTAATTGAGGAAACCATCCTCGACACCCACAAGATAGAGAATTTTGTGGAGAATTTCGCAGAAGTCTACTATTCATGGGAACAGTCCGCTGCTTCCATTGATAACCGGACAAATGCTTTAAAAGGCTATCTCACCGGAGAACTGCAAGCCCTGAATGTAGATACTGTCCGAAAAGACATCCCCGTATCGTCTGCCCTGACCGATTTTCAGATATGGGAAATCACAGAAGAAAAGGAGCAGCATTATCAAGTGACCTATACGGTGGAACAGCGTATCACAGCGGGAGAATCCAGTAAAAACGTCCGTTCCGCCTATCAGGTGACGGTCTATGTGGACGGCTCTGGAAACCTGACGATTATCCAGAACCCAACCATCACCAGCGTTCCCGTAAAATCCGGCTATACGCCAAAAGCAGTACAAAGTGACGGTACGGTGGATTCCATCACCACGGAGGACATCAACGAATTTCTCACTACCTTTTTCAAGCTGTACCCTACGGCAACCGCAAAGGAGCTGACCTATTATGTAAATGAGGGTGTGCTGAAACCTGTGGGAAAAGAATATATTTTCTCCGAACTGGTAAATCCGGTCTACAATCGAAACGGAAATCAGGTGACCGCTTCCCTTGCAGTGAAATATCTGGATAAGCAGACCATGACAACACAGGTATCACAGTTTGACCTTGTGCTGGAAAAGAACGGGGAAAACTGGAAGATTGTTGGATAACATTAAATAATAAAGGCTTGTATCTTGCTTTTTAGTGGCATACAAGCCTTTTTATAAAACTAAAAATAGTTGGAAATTTATTTTTTATCGTGTTATTTTATGTGTAAATGGAGGATAGCATATAGAATTATCACATTGACTTTACCCTTACGGCAAGGTGTACTATAAGTGTGGAAGTAGTAAATTGAAAGGATGAGATTTATGTTATCTATTGGTGAATTTTCAAAGATATGTAAAGTTTCTACAAAAACACTTCGTTATTATGATGAAATCGGACTTATAAATCCCAGTAAAATCAATCAAGAGAACGGTTATAGATATTATTCCATTGAGCAATTAGAAACCATGTTATTTGTTAACCGTCTAAAACAATATAATTTTTCTTTGGAAGAAATTAGAGCAATTATTACATCTGAAGAAATACCAAATGAAAAATTATCCATAGAACTTTATAAGAAAAAGGTAGAATTAGAAAAACAAATACAGATATATTCGCAAATTACAGAACGATTAAATGAAGATATAGCGGCTTTGAAACAAGGAAAATCAATTATGTCTTATTTGAATAAGATTGATGTACAACTTGTTGAATTACCGGTTATGTATTTGGTTTCTATTCGTAAAATGGTTTATAAGTTTGAAATGGAAGAACAATACGCTTATTGTTTTAATTCAATATTAAGGAAAATTCAATATGACAAATTAACCGCCACTGCTCCGCCTATGGTACTTTTTCATAGTGATGAGTTTACTCCTTTGGGATTAGATACCGAATTTGCTATTCCAGTAAAGCAATTTGTCACGGGAACAAGAGATTTTTATCCGGGACTATGTTTAAAAACAACTCTACATGGCGGATATTCTAATTTGCCATCTATTTATACGAAACAATGTAAATGGGCAGAACAGAATGGTTATGAAAACAATGGTCCCCTTTATGAAGTTTATATTACTGACCCAACACAAACTTCAAACGAAGATGAATTTATAACTGAAATTTATTATCCAGTAAAAAAGAAATAGGTATACATCAAAGATTAAAATTTTTGTGAATAGAAGTTTCAGATACGATAACGTGAAATGGAGATGAGATTGATACTATGAATAGAAAAGAACTACACGATTTTATTGAAGAAAAACAGCCTAATATCTGTCAAATATCATGCTATAAAGACGGTAAAGAAGTTTATTCTGATGAATGGAATAATTATAAAAAAATAGATACTTGCCATGTTATGTCTGCAACCAAAAGTATCGTAGCACTACTTGTAGGGATAGCACTTGATAAAGGATTTATAAAAAGCACAGACCAACCTGTACTAGATTTCTTCCCTGAATACAAAATTAAAAGAGGAGAAAAAACAATTCAAAAAGTTACAATCAAACATTTACTGACTATGACTGCACCATATAAGTATAAGTACGAACCGTGGACTAAAATTTGTTCAAGTGATGATTGGACGGTTTCAGCTTTAGATTTTCTAGGTGGAAGAAAAGGATTGACTGGACAATTCAAATATTCAACTTTAGGCATACATATACTAACTGGTATTATATCAAAAACGAGTGGTCTGAAAGTCGTGGACTTTGCAAATAAGTTTTTATTTGAACCTATTGGAGTAGAAAAACATATAAATTATTTAGCAGAAACTGCCGAAGAACATAAACATTTTACTATATGTAAAGAACCGCAAAAAAATATATGGTTTTGTGACCCAAAAGGAATAGGTACGGCTGGATATGGTTTATGCTTTTCTGCAATAGATATGGCGAAAATTGGACAACTTTGTTTAGATAAAGGTGTTCATAATGGAAAACAACTTGTATCATCTAAATGGATTGAAGAAATAACAAAACCAAATTATAAATGCGGAGAAGAATTTAGAAATATGTCTTATGGGTATCTTTGGTGGATTGTGAATGAAAATGTATATGCAGCCATAGGAAATAGTGGGAATGTTATATATGTAAATTCATTAGAAAATATAGTGATAGCAGTTACATCATATTTTAAGCCAACCATATTCGACCGTATAGATTTTATACAAAAGTATATTGAGCCGTTTATTTCAATTTAATTCTGAACTGCTGAATCCGGTTTGCACCCGAAGCGGAAATTAGGTAGCATCTTACTTTTCAAGTGAAATATTTGTGATAATTTTAACTTGCCTATTGACTTTAACGTTACGTCATAGTATATGATAAAATCAAAAGGAGGAACTAGAATTATGAAAATATCCGCTATCCGTTCTGACAAAGTTTATTCAAAAATTATGAGTGCACCGTTAGACAAAAAAAATGACATTTATAGATATGAACTTATGAAGCCTTTTGAAAAAAAGTGGGCTTGTTATAGTGTTCCTATGAAAGCTCTAACGCCTAATGGATATGATGTAATTATGGCAAGCGAAATGCTTGGGCATATCGCCCCAACCGCTGTTGACCAGAAGCAACAAAATAATATTAATCTAATTTCTGATAATACACTCTGGGAAAAATGTGAGTTATCCATTCAGCAGTCGTTGAATTGCTTTGTTGAACACGGTGTTAATCTACCCGTTAAAGAATATGCGTTTACAATTTTACTTGCAAATGCTAAGAATCCTTACATTATTTTAAATGATGGTTACTGCGGTGATGGTGGTATTCCAGGATATATTTTTTCTTGGTTACTACCTAATGAATACACTTTATCACATCTTCATGTAGCATTAGCACATGAAACTAATCACAACGTACGATTTCAATTTATTAAATGGAAGAATGACATCACTCTTGGTGAAATGATAGTCAATGAGGGGTTGGCAGAAAACTTTGCAACATTTCTGTATGGTGAAGATAAAGCAGGTCCTTGGGTAACAAAAACTGATATAGAAACCTTAAATGAATATATTAAGCCTATTATTCGGGACGGTTTAAATGTTCAAGGATTAGAAAATCTGAATGCATACCTTTATGGTGATGAAATGGCAGCATTACAAAACTATCCTCAGGTCGGATTACCCTATTGTTCCGGATATGCGTGTGGCTATCACTTGATTAAACACTACTTGCAAAAGACTGGAAAAAACATTGTCGAAGCAACTCTATTACCTGCAAAAGAAATTTTAGATGCTACGGAGGATTTTTGGAATGAATGAAAAAGCTAAAACAGTCCATGAAGTTGCTAAATTAACAGGTATTACTGCTCGAACACTACATTATTATGATGAAATTGGTTTATTAAAACCGTCTATTATAACCGAAGCAAAATACCGTCAGTATACAGACGACGATTTAACTAGGCTTCAGGAAATTTTGTTTTTTAGAGAAGTTGGATTCGCCCTAAAAGAAATTAAGGAACTGCTGGATTCACCTCATTATGTTCGTTCAGAAGCATTAGAGAGTCATGTACTGATTTTGGAAGCTCAGAAAGAACGAATAGAAGCTTTGATTTCACTTGTAAAAGACACAATCAACGGAAATAAAGAAATTAAATTTTCTGCATTTTCAAATGCAAAAATACTTGAGTTACAATCGCAATTTCAAGAAGAAGTATTAGAACAATGGGGAAATACTGAAAGTTTCAGAGAATACAAGACTATGTTTTCTTCCCATTCAAAGCAAATACAAGAGAAAGAAATAGAATCTTTTTATTCAATGGCTCGCAATATTTTTGAAAAACTAGCTATGTATGAAAATAGTCCTGCGGAAAGTCCAGAAGTACAAGCAATAGTACATGAATGGCAACAATATATTTCTGAACACTTTTATGAATGTAATAAACAAATTTTATCTAATTTGGGAGTTCTCTATATTACAGATGAAAGATTTACCACTTTTATAAATAGATTTAGTAGTGGAAATCTTGCAGCTTTTTTTAATGAAGCAATACAAATTTTTTGCAGGGGTTCAGAATGAATATGATGGAGTGGGTTATTTGTCCTATATGCAACAATAAAACAAGGATTAAAATACGAAAAGATACACAGCTAAAAAACTTTCCGTTGTATTGTCCAAAATGTAAAAAAGAAAGTTTGATATGCGTAAATAACTTCAAAATAGAAATTATCAAAGAGCCAGACGCTTAGACGCAGAGCCGATAATTTATAAGTTATTGAAACTTATAGACTATCGGCTCATTTTAGTTTCAGTCCTATTCTGGTAGGCAATAGAAGTTATTTATCTTCCATTTCCTTGTATTTGACAATACCATCAGCAACGCTTTCCATGATAACAAGGTCTGCGTCTGTAAAATTGTCAATTTTGCTTTCAAACTGTCTTCGTCTGCTACTTTTTGCCAGACTATCAGAGGATAAAAAGAACTCATCCACTGATACATTCAGCAGAGATACAAGGTCGTACAGCACCTGTAAACTTGGGTGCTGCCCTTTATTCTCAATATTGGTTAAATAGCGTGGGTCAATTTCAATCATTGCTCCCACCTGTTCACGGGTCAAACCCTGTTTTTTACGGGCTTCTTTTATGGCAAGCCCAAACGCCCTGAAATCATATTTATCTTCTTTTTTACGCATAATACACCAC
This sequence comes from Faecalibacillus sp. MSK20_93, assembly GCF_020589945.1. Taxonomy (NCBI): domain Bacteria; kingdom Bacillati; phylum Bacillota; class Erysipelotrichia; order Erysipelotrichales; family Coprobacillaceae; genus Faecalibacillus; species Faecalibacillus sp. MSK20_93. Next base: position 12,573 of record NZ_JAJDKA010000022.1, read on the forward strand.
CTCTGTACATTTTACTGTTCCTGTTGTAATAGCGACAGGTATAGAAAAACGTATTACATAGTTGTACAGTTCCTATTATGCGTATCAAAGATAAAACTATGCTGCCGAAACGGAAATAAAAAAAACCGTTATTTGGCAGCATACTTTCCCTGCGTCAAAAATCACATCATCTTTTCCAGACGACGGTTTAACAAAAGCCGCCGTCTTTTTTTGCATGAAATATAGATGATTTTTAAAGTCTACTACTTTATACAGACAGCGGCTTACAGGAGGAAGCCGCTATGCAAAATATTTTCTTAAATATATCTACATTCGGTAAACCGTTAAAAAAAGCCATCCACCTACACTAGAAAAGTCTGACCCTCAATATGGTTTTTCAGAATACATAGAAAGAACTATCGAAGCACACAAGCAGAAATATCGTCTGTTTGCGTGCTTTTTTAGTTGGAAGAAAAAGGTTTTAAATTTTTCTTCTCAAAACGCAACTGCACCCCCTGTCCTGTCGGGACTAAGAGCGAAAAGGGGGAAAGAAGCAGAAATTCTTATCAACTCGCTCCCTTTCAAGGCTAGAAAGGAGGTGAGCAATGATGAAGCCATCTGAATTTCAGACAACCATAGAGAACCAGTTTGATTACATCTGTAAAGTCGCTATGGAGGATGAACGCAAAGACTATCTCAAAGCGTTGTCCAGACAGTGCAAACGGGAAACCCTGTTTTGTGATATGGACGATTACACCGTTAATCTGTTTTCTTCCGAAGACACCTATCCATCCCACTTCCATACTTTTGAAATGGATGGATTTACTGTCCGTATTGAAAACAGCCTGTTAGCAGAAGCATTAGAAAGTCTGGATGGAAAGAAACGTGATGTTATCCTGAGATATTATTTTCTTGGATTTGACGATACAGAAATTTCAAAAATTCTGGAAGTTAATCGTTCTACCATCCAGAGAAGAAGACACGCCGGACTGCAATTTATCAAAAAATTTATGGAGGAAGAAGCATGACAGCAAAGCACCCTATGATTCCGTTTCCTGTAATTGTAAGGGCTGCGGACGGTGATATTGAAGCAATCAACCAGATTGTACGCCATTATAGCGGTTTTATTGCCAGCCGTTCCATGCGTCCCATGAAAGACGAATACGGGAATACCCACATGGTTGTAGATGAAACCCTACGCCGCCGGATGGAAACACGTCTGATTGCAAAGATTTTATCTTTTGAAATCAGGGAACCCACCTAGAAATAATGCTCTCCTGTGGAAGCATGGACAAGCTCATGCTTCCCAGACAGAGCTTGCCAGTCTATTAAAGTGCATTATCACCAGTGCATTTTAACAGGCTGACAAAGCCGGATTGTTCCTTGAAAAAGAAAGCGTCTAATCAACGCAGCATAAAGCAGCCGAATACGTTTCGATAGAAAGAGAGCCGTTGGGCTGGCACGCCGTAACCCACCAAAGGAGGGATGAAAACGGATAGCGATTCCTGCCAGCGTTCCATAAGCAGCTTACCGCAAAAGCTGCCGCCATGACCTTTCCATCGTAATAATGATACTTCCGTACAGCCTTAGTCCGTGTGATGATGTAGCACCGCTGGCAAAGGGTACGGCTGGATGAGAACCATGCAGGGGTGAGATTCCCATGAGCTTTAGCGAAAGCTGTTCGGTTTGCTTCAAAGAAAATAACAGGAGGTTGTTATCTTATGGAAAATACAAAGAATCCTGACCCTGAAATGATACGAGAATACCAGATAGGAAACACCTGCTATGTGGTAAAATCCCGCTCAAAAGAACAGGCGCAGGAAGACGCAGTAACGAAAGTAAAAAGGCTTATCCGCAATGATTTGAAACAATAATTTTAAGATAAAATAAGGCAGACAGGAAACAGAAAATGCGGTACAATAAAGTTGTAAAAGCATTGTCTGTTTGACTGTCGGATAGGAGGTACTTATGTTACAGCAGTCAAACAGCACTATCACTTCCATTTATCCGATGGGAAATCAAACAGAGGAATTAACCGCATTATACTGTCGGCTTTCACAAGACGATAAACAGGAGGGTGATTCAAACAGTATTATTAACCAGAAAAAAATCCTGAAGCGTTATGCAATCGAGCACGGGTATCAGCCTTATGTGTTTTTTGTAGATGATGGATTTTCTGGTACAAACTTCAACAGACCGGATTTTCAAAGAATGATTGCAGAGGTCGAAGCAGGAAGAATCAAACGCGTTATAGTCAAGGATATGTCAAGACTTGGACGTGATTATTTGCAAGTGGGAATGTACACAGAAATTATGTTCCCGAACATGGATGTCCATTTTATTGCTGTCAATGATGGCGTGGATAGTCATGTGGGAGATAATGAATTTACCCCATTTCGTAACATAATCAACGAATGGTACGCAAAGGACACCAGCAAAAAAATACGTGCAGTCAAGCGTTCTAAAAGAATGGCAGGTGAACATATCGGTTCTCACGCTCCTTATGGCTACATGAAGAATCCAGACAATAAAAAGGAATGGCTTATAGATGAAGAAGCCGCCGAAGTAGTTCGGGAAATCTTCCGTTTATGTGTCAATGGTTACGGACCGACACGAATTGCCAATATTCTAACGGAAAGAAAAATTCTTTGCCCTACTTATTATGCGCTAGAGCATGGGGAAAAGCCACGAACCGTTCTTCCACCTGACAAGTATCTGTGGAGCGCAACTGTGGTATCTCATATCTTAGAAAGAATGGACTATTTAGGACATACTGTGAATTTTAAGACCCATGTTAAGTCTTATAAAAATCGCAAAAAAATTGATAACAGTCCTGAACAATGGAAGATTTTTGAGAATACCCATGAAGCAATCATTGACAAGGAAACCTTTGAGATTGTACAGAAAATCCGTTCTGGAAAACGCCGCCCTACCAAAATGGGGGATATGCCTATGTTCTCTGGTTTGCTCTACTGTGCAGATTGCGGAAGCAAAATGACATTTCATAGGCAAATGGCACAGAGCGCAGAGAAACATAATTTTGTATGCAGCAATTACCGGCACAATTCAAAATCATGTACTATGCACTATATTCGTAATGTAGTAGTCGAACAAATTGTGTTGGAAAACCTGAAAGAAGTTATCCGCTATGTATCAGATTATGAAGATGAATTTGTTCAGATGGTCATGGACACGGATATGCGGCAAAGAAATAAAGAACTGTCGCAAAAGAAAAAACGGCTTACAGAAATCCATTCCCGTATTCAAGAGTTGGACAAAATTTTTCAACGGATTTATGAAGACAATATTAGTGGAAAACTTTCAGATGAGCGCTTTATGAAACTTTCAAAAGGATATGAGGAAGAACAACATACTTTGCAGGAAGAACAGACTTTCTTAGAGAAAGAATTACAGAAAGAAGAAAAACAATCTGTGGATGTAAAGCAATTTCTTTCAGTAGTCCGCAAGTACACTAACCTTACAGAACTCACACCAGAAATTGTGCATGAGTTTATCGACAAAATTATTGTCCATGCTCCTGATAAGAGCAGCGGTAAACGTTTACAGGAAATTGAAATTATCTATAACCATATCGGAGTATTCGACCATTCAAAGGTCATTTTGTGGAAAGGAAAAGCGGTATAGTACATAACATACTATACCGCAAAACCTAAATCTTAAAAACATCCTTACCAAACCCTCACATTATCAGGGGATGATGGTTATCCTTATTCAGTACCGATGAATTTTGTTTATGAAGATGGAAAAATCTATTTTCATGGTGCTAAAGAAGGACATAAAATAGATGCTATTAGGAATAATCCGAAAGTATCAATGAGTATTATTGATCAAGAAGATGTCATTGAAGAAGAATTAACAACCTATTTTAGAAGTGTCATTCTTTTTGGGAAAGCAAGAATCTTACAAGAAGATGATGAAATCTATCATGCGATTGAAACATTAGGTTTGAAATATAATGAAGATGAAGTTACTGTTGAAAAAGAAATACAGAGAGAATGGAAAGCTCTTTGTTGCATAGAAATTACTATTGAACATATTTCAGGAAAACAAGCAATTGAACTTGTTAATAAAAACTATCAAGATCTGTTTTAGATTCTTGATAGTTTTTTTGTAAGGACATTGTCCTTATTTTTTTAATGTCTTAATAGTATCAATCAGTTCAACATCTAAAGAAGAAAGATAATTGTAGGCTTGTTGGTAGATATCGTCTTTTAAAAGGGCATCAGGGCTATGGGCATCAAAACCAATGATGGCTTTATTTTGATATTTACTAGCAATTTTCCAAAAAGATTCATTAGGATAATGTCTACCAGACATAAACCCTAAAAGATTAAATTCTAAAGGCATATCTTTTTCTTTAGCATAAGCACATAAACGTGACATTTCTTCTTGATAAAGTTTTGAATCTTTATCATAGTAAACAAGATCAGGATGAGCTATATAACTATAAAGACCTGTATCGATTGCTTTAATACAATGATCTACATAAGCTTTTAAATAGTATTCATTGACAGGACTTCCAAAGTATTGGTGAAGTTCATCTGTTTCATAGTAATGATTTCCTAAAATAATGTAATCAATTTGTTTATCTTTTAACATCTTTTCAAGCCAAGGCATATATCTTTCAAAATATTCACATTCTAATCCAATTAAAATAGAAATTTGATCTTTATATTTTTCTTTAAGATAACGAATGCTTTCAATATAATCATCTAATTGACTTTCAGGCATACGCATTGTTGCTTTAAAAGAAGAATCATAATGCCAAGGTGTATGATCAGAAAATCCTAATTCTTTGATGCCAGCTTTAATAGCTGCTTTTACATATTCTTCATCTTTTCCACTAGCGTGATAGCATCTCGTGGTATGGGTATGATAATTATTTTTATTCATGGTTTCACCTCGAAAATATTATAATACAAAATTATGATGTAATAAAATTTATTTTTGTACTTAATCTTAAATAAAAATAAAAAAAGGTTAACATTTAATATGGAAATTTTCTTAATGTGTAGAATATTATGAACCTAGTGTGTAATTGCTTACAATTTAAAGTGATGATAAGATTTAAGTGTCAAAAAAATAATGTACATAGATTTTGACGGGAGACTTAAACTGGACGCAGTTTAGCAGATAAAAAGAGAGGAGTATACATGTTTTTTAATGAAAAGATTGCACAATTTCACATTTTAGCTAGTTCGGCTGAAGAAGTGATTGAAATAGCTGCAAATGAGTTATATCAAAGAGGAGTAGTGAAAAAGAATTTTCTAGAAAATGTATTAAAAAGAGAAAATGAATTTCCTACAGGATTGAATACGGGAAAATATTGTGTAGCTATCCCTCATACAGATTCAGATTATGTAAATAGATCACAAATAGAATTTGTCTCATTAAAAGAGCCGGTGTATTTTAAAAATATGGCAAATAATGATGAGAAAATTCCAGTCACATTGGTGTTTATGATTGCTATGTCTGCCCCTCACGAACAAGCAGAAACATTGACAAAATTAATGGAAATGTTTAGTGATCAAGTGCTTATGAAAGAATTAGATGAATGTGATAATATTGAAACATTTAAAAATATATTACAAAGAAAAAATATTAAATAGTTAAGGAGAAATAAATATGATTGCGGATGCAGTAACTTGGTTTATTGGTTTAGGCTCAGTTGTGTTTATTCCTATTATTATTATCATTTTAGGATTAATCGTAAGAGTTAAACCTTCAAAAGCTATTATAGCAGGTATTACAGTAGGAATTGGTTTTATAGGTTTAAATATGGTTACAGGTTTTTTACAAGAGGTATTAGGACCTGCAATTAAACTTATGGTAAAAAATTATGGTTTGACATTAAGTATTATGGATTTGGGTAGTGGAACAGCAGGACCATTAAGCTTTTCTACAACATTAGGAGTATTGATTATTCCTGTAGCATTTATTTTAAATTTAATTTTAGTTTGGACAGGAATTACAAAAACATTAAATGTAGATGTTTGGAATTTATGGCAACCAGCATTAATTGGTGTTATGGTTTGGGGCATTACAGGTAATTATGTATATGGTGCAATTGCAATGATTCCAGGGTTTTTATTACAGTTGCTACTTGCGGATTTATCACAACCGTTATTAAGTAAATTCTTTAATTTCCCAGGAATTGCGATTACGCATTTAATGGCATTGTCTGGTATGGTTTTAGCAGTACCTCTAAATTGGCTTTTTGATAGAATTCCTGGATTAAAAGATTTAGATGTTGATCCAGAAACAATTCAAGAAAAATTTGGATTAATTGGTGATCCTATTATTATTGGGTTTGTAATTGGTGTAGTAATTGGTTTATTAGCTAGTTATGATTTTGGTGGATTCATGACATTAGGGGTTCAAATGGCAGCGGTATTAAAAATTCTTCCAAAAATGGTTGGAATGTTTATGGAAGGTTTAACTCCAATTGCTGAAGGAACTCAAGAATTTTGTAAAAAATATTTACATGGTAAAGTTGTTAATATTGGAATGGATGCAGCATTAACAGTTGGAAACTCAGCAGTTATGGCAACAGCACTATTATTAATTCCAGTAACACTCTTTATTTCAGTAGTATTACCAGGAAATAAAATCTTACCTTTTGGCGATTTACCAACATTAGTATTTGCATTATCTTGTATGGTAGCAGCATTTAAAGGAAATATTTTAAGATCAGTTATTGGATGTGGAATTTATTCTGCATCAATGCTTTATTTAGCAACATGGTTAGCTCCTGCATTAACTAAAGCTTATCAATTAGCACAATATAGTGTTGGATCAAGTGGACTGGTATCTTATGTTTCAGCAGGATTATGGCCAAATGCATTAATGGTATTTATTGGACAAGTATTTTCACTTCCAGGAATTTTAATTATTACAGTTGTTATTTTAGGATTATTATTCTATGTAAATAAGATAAAAAAATTTAATGCATAAAATAATTGCGTGAAAGGATAAATATTATGAAAAAATTACTTATTATGTGTGGAGCGGGTCATGCTACTTCAACAGTTGTAAGAACAAAAGTTAACAGATGGTTAAAAGAAGAAGGATTAGAAAATCAAGTGGAAATTAAACAATCAGCTGTTGGACAAGAATTAGAATCTATAAAAAATGGAGAATATGATATTGTACTATCAACAACACAAGTTCCAGATGATATTAAGGATAAAGTAATTATGGGCGTACAATTATTAACTGGATTTGGTGCTGAAGCGGTGTATGTATCTTTAAAGGAGAAAATTTTAAAATGAAATTTTTGCATGAACAACTTAAATTAAAAACAGTTTCAAATAGACCGTCATATCATAATATAACAAGTGATGTTAAAAAAATATTTGAAAAAAGTCAAATAAATAACGGTGTTGTTATTGTTTCTTCACCTCATACAACTTGTTCAGTATATTTTGATGAATATATGCATGATGTAAATTACTATGGGGATGATTTATTACAAGTAGATTTAAATGAAGTATTAGAAAAGATTATACCGACACAAACAACCGAAGGACAATATCATAGCCCTGGACCAGAACATATTAAATATGGAATGGCAAAAACAGATCCTAATTATCCTGCTTTAGAGTGGACAATGTTGAATACAGATGGTCATTTGCGCTCTGATTTGCTAGGAGCAAGTGAAAGTTTTATTGTTAGAGATGGTAAACTTTTAATTGGTGAAGTAGGTTCAATTTATTTTGTGGATTTTGATCAGACAAGAGAAAGAAATAGAATGTGCAATATTATGGTAATGGGGGAATAAACAATGTTAGAAAAAGATATTCAGTTTGTTATTGATGCTGAAAGTGAAGAATTAAAAAAACTTTCTCATTATTTAGATTATAGAAGTGTTGAAACATTAATTGAAAAAATAAAGGATAATGAAGGAAATATATTTGTTTCTGGTTGTGGTACATCAGCAATGGCTGCAAAAAAAATTGTACATACATTTCAAGTGATAAATCAAAAAGCATTTTATGTGAATCCTTCGGATGCAGTACATGGAGGATTAGGTGTTGTAGATAAAAATGATATTTTCATTGTTATTTCAAAAGGTGGTAATACGAATGAGCTTGTGTCTTTTGTAGGAAATGTTAAAAGTAAAGGTGCTTATTTGGTTTATGTTGGGGAAAATGAAAGTTCAAGTATTTGTAAAGTTGCAGATTTATTTTTAAAGGTTAAAATTGAAAAAGAACCAGATGCTTATAATATGTTAGCAACAGCGAGTACATTAGCGGTTATTTCGTTGTTTGATGCTATTGCTATTTATCTTGAAAAAAACACTTCATTTTCACAAGAGGTATTTTTAGTCAATCATCCTAGTGGAGAAGTTGGTGATCGATTGAATAAAAATGTTGGTAAATAGTTAGAAAGTAAAATATTAATTATATTAACATAGAGGAGGCAAATATGAAAACGAGACAACTAAAAATATTAAATTATTTGTTAGTACAGGATGATTATGTTCCTGCTCAAATATTGGCAGATAAGTTTGATGTTACTCCTAAAACAATTTATATTGATATTAATGTATTACGAGATGAGTTGAAATCCTATAATTTAGAAATAGATAAAAGGCCTTATCGTGGAATAAAAGTTATTGGTAAAAAACAAGATATCAATAAAGCATTAGAAAAAGCTAATACTTTAAAAGAAATTGAAACAGACAATAAATTTGACATAGATGTTCGTAGAAGAAATCTATTTATTAATATTATTGTAAAAGGAAAAGGTGTTTCACTTCAAAATATTGCTGAAGAATACTATGTTAGTAAAACGGCTATTTTAAATGATTTAGATTATCTTACAAAAAGTTATTTAAAACAACAGATAAAAAAATTATTGCTGTAGGTTCAGAATTTAATATTCAATCTGCAGCAATAGATTATTTATTAAATACAATTACGTTCCATAAAGTTCCATTTGTAGATTTTTTTGGAAATGATTTGTATGATTTAATCTTAGAGGTGTTTAATGATATAATTTCATTTAATAATATTCAAATAACTGATTATTATAAAAATGCTTTCACTGTTACTTTACTTGTATTTATCTATAGAAATAAACATGGTTATCATATAGGTGACGAAGAATATATTAATACAGACGGAATGTTGTTTATTTCAGATTATCCATTTGTACAAAGAATTATTGAATACTTAGAAGAAAAGGCGGATATTCATTTAACAGGTGAAGATAAAATAATTCTTACTAAGTATTTAGCATCGTATAGAATGACAAAGATAGATGTTGATAAAAGCAAATACCATCTGCTTATAAATGAAATAATTAATCGATTAGAAAAAACAGAAAATATAGTAATATCTAATAGAGATGAATTAGAAAAACAATTATATCAACATATTCCTGCAATGATTATGAGATTAAAAAATGGTGTTAATATTGTTAATCCTATTTTATGTGAGATAAAAACAAGATATCTACCTTTATTTACAGTTTCATGGTATGTTTTATCAATTATTGAAAGTACATTTGACTGTATTTTAACAGATGATGAAGTTTCTTTTATTACTATATATTTTCAAATTGCTATTAATAAATCTGCAGTATCTCATAAAATTCTAGTTATTTGTCCATATGGAATAGCATCATCAAAATATATCGTTAATAGATTACGATCTGTCCTTCCTAAATATGATGATATTCAATCCTGCAGTTTAAGTAATTTGAAACAGATTAATATGAATAATGTAGATCTTATAATTAGTACAACTAGTGAATATTTTAATTCACAAATACCAGTTGTAAAAGTAAGTCCATTTTTAGATAATATAGATTATGCAAATATTTTTGATGTATATGCAAAAAATGTTTTTATTAAAACTCCAAGGCTTAATGAAACAATAAAAAGTAATAAAATAAAACTATCTACTTTGAAAAAATATATTAAACCAAAATATCTATTTTTTAAATCTGCATTAAATTCAAAAAAAGAATGTATGGATTTTATGATTGATATATTACAACAAAATAAAGCAGTTAAAAGTGGATTTAGAGAATCTGTATATAAAAGAGAAGAACTAGGTGATACAGTTTTAGAAAATAGTGTTGCATTACTGCATGGGGACCCGGCAACTGTTATTAATACAAGTATTATTATAATGACCCTAACAAATCCTATTAAATGGGGAAATAATTATGTTGATATGATAGTGATGTTAGCTGTTCCTAATAATATGGAGTCTGAATTTAATCAAATTGTTTTGGAAATATATGATCTTGTATCGAATAAGAATATTATAAATGAAATTAAAAAAATAGCGAATAGAGCTGATTTTATAAATTCATTAAAAGAATAACGATGTAGAGATTGAGAAAAAGGAGAAATAATATGGTTAAAGTTGCACCTTCTCTTCTTTCAGCAAATTTTACATGCTTGAAAGATGATATAGAAAAAATTGAAAATGGAAAAGCTGATTGGCTTCACTATGATGTTATGGACGGACATTTTGTTCCGAATATTTCTTTTGGATATAGTATTTTAGAAGATGTTTCTAAAGTGACAAATTTATTTTTAGATGTTCATTTAATGATCAGTGAACCTCAAAAGTATGTCAATGAATTTATTAAAAGTGGAGCAAACCTTATTGTTTTCCACATTGAAGCAATGGACAATAAAGAAGACACTTTAGTACTTATTCATCATATTAAAGAAAATGGTGTCCGAGTAGGAATAAGTATTAAACCAAATACACCAGTTGATACAATCCAAGATTATTTATCTTTATTAGATGTCGTTTTAGTCATGTCTGTTGAACCTGGATTTGGTGGGCAATCCTTTAAAGAAATTGCTTTAGCCAAAATTAAAGATTTAGATACTAGAAGAAAAGAAAATAATGATCGCTACTTAATTGAAGTAGATGGTGGAATCAACGAAACAACAGGAAAAAAATGTAAAGATGCAGGTGTTGATGTATTAGTTGCTGGAAGTTATATATTTAATAGTGATGATTATGCACAAAGGATTGCTTCTTTAAAATGAAAGCAGAATTAGCAAGAAAAAATAATACATGTATATTATTTTATAAAGAATCTTATATAAATAAAAAACTGTAAAGAATACTCATAAATAAAATATGAGTATCTTTACAGTTTTTATATTATAATCCAAGTTTTGCTTTCATAGCAGCTAATTCATCTTCAACAGAAGCGTCACTACCGTTTGATGTATACTTATCAGCAAGAGTAGAAGCAGCACTTGTATGTGCATTTAATTCAGCTTCTGCGGTAGCTGCATCAAGCATTTTTTCTGCTTTCTTTTCATAGCGTTCAAATGATTCCATAGAAGATTTTGCTTTATCTCCACCAGAAACAATTTTATTAATATGTTCTTGAGCTTTAGCAGAAGCAACTGTTGCTTTAATAGCATCTCTTCTTGCTTCTAATGTTTCGATATCGTTTACTAATTTATCATGCATTTGACGCATTTTATCAGCATTGGCATGAGTGAGTTCTTGTGTTTTTTTGTATGAAACAAGATTGCTTTCATATTGTTGTTTTTTAGCAATCAATGTTCTTGCATCATCTTCATTACCTGCTTTTAATGCGTTTTGTGCAGCAGCTGTATATTTAGTGATCTCTTCTTCACATTCTTTAACTTGTCGATCAGCACTTTTAGCATCAGCAATAATGTTTGCTGTTTCTTTTTTGACTTCAGCAAGATCTTCTCTTAAATCTCTTAATGTTTGATCAATCATTTTAGCTGGATCTTCACATTTGTCTAATAAGGCATTAATATTGCTTTTCATAATATCAGTAAATCTTGTTAAAATTCCCATAATTATTCTTTCCCTTCTTCATTTAAGTATTTATCTCTTAAATCATCAGATTTATCAAGAGGTGTTTTTAAAATTTCAATTGTTTCTTTTGCTTTTTCTTTATCACGTTTGAATTTCATACGTAAAATATAAATAATTCCACCGATAACAATGACAATACCTACAATAATACAAATAATTTTAATGATATCTTTAGAGGTTGTTGATTTTTTCATAATTGTTTTAGCTGTTGAATCGAATGTTTTTGTAAAAACATCTACAGTCGATAATGAACTATCTGTCCAATAACGATCTATGTAATTCCAAAAAATATCAATAGCTTCACTATCCATTACCGATGTGACTTGTTTACCATTGACATAAGCCATATAGCCTATTTCATTAGAGTTCTGTTCCTCAAAGTAAACAAATAAGAAGGTATCTTCATTATCGATGTTTTCTGAATACCATGTTTGAGCATATTCATCTTTTTGATTATCACTTGTTAGGCTTTCATCATAACTTTTTAAATAAATATAAGGTTGAATTCCTGTTTTATTGTAGAAGTTTTTAAGATTTTTAGAAAGCTTTGATTGATTTTCGATATAGCCTAGTTCATCTTTAATACAGTTATTATCATAAGCAACTGGATTTTCTATTTTTTCTCGATTAATAGTCGAAGTAACATCACTATGATCATTACTTATCATAAAAAAGCTAAAAATAATGATTGCAAAAATAATAATACAGGCAATTAATGTTCCTAAGCTACTCGATGAGTGTGTATAAGTATTTCTACGATAACCATAATAACCTCTTCTCGGTGGTCTTGGTGGTGGGGGTTCATGGTGATAGCCACCTCCAAAAGATGGTCCTCTATTAAATGAAGAACCTCCTGTTGGTCTCCTTGATGAACTTCCAACATGGTGTCCGCCACCTACACGACCACTTGAATGTCCTCCAGATGAACGATGACCTCCTCCACTAGTTCCAGGTCTTGGCATACTTTCACCTCTCTTTCTTTATTGAGTTTTATTATAAATATTATACATGAATCTTTTTAGAAAAGATATATTATAAAGATTTTAGTTCAATAAATGATAAAAAGAATAAATATAAAAAAGTATGTAATATTTATTGACATATAGGTTAGCCTATGCTAACATATAGTTGTGGTTAGCGAGGGATAACCCACAGAAAGGTTGAAGAGCTATGAAAAAGAAATTCAAGCGCAGCTTGATGGCTCTTGCTTTACAAATTAGTGTCATCGTTGCTGCAATACTATTCGTTTAATTGTCTTATGATTATTTAACTTAAATTAGCCAAATTCCTTTTTCCTATCATAAGATTATTAAGGGAAGCAAAAGTTTGGTAAGATCACTTACCTTTTTTTGTTTATAAAATAAAAACTCTTCCTAGGAAGAGTTATTTTTGTTTCATGTGTTCTTTGATTTTATTCATTGTTTCAGTAGAAATAACATGTTCAATACGGCATGCATCATTAACAGCGGTATCGTGGCAAACACCAATGCTTTCAAAAAATGAAGATAATGTGTCATGACGATCATAAATTGTGTTTGCTACTTCGGCACCTTTATCAGTTAATTCGATATAACCTTTACTATCTACGATAATATATTCATCTTTTTTTAATAAACCAATAGCACGAGAAACACTCGGTTTGGAATAATTAAGTTCTCTTGCAATATCAATAGAACGAACATCTTTATTCTTTTTCGATAAGACGAGAATCGTTTCTAAATACATTTCTCCTGATTCTTGTAAATTCATGCGCATCACCTCTTACTGTATTATATCATATTTTAACCGAGATAAGCAATGAATAAGCACGTTGTAAATTGTTGAAAGAGGGTTGACATCTATTTTAAAATGAAGTATATTCTATTTGAAGTTAGAGAAGTCTAACTATATTTTATGTCTTATAGTTAGCAAATACTAATCAAATTAGCATAACCTAATGTGGTTAGCGAGGACAAATTCTTGAGGAGGTAAGTATGATGCCGTTAACAATGTTAAACATAGGAGAAACCGGTGAAATCAAAAGAATTGGTGGTAACGAAGAAACAAGAAGATTTTTAAATAATCTTGGTTTTGTTGTTGGTGCTGAAGTTGCTGTTGTTTCGGCAATCGGGGGAAATGTGATTGTTAATATCAAGGATTCTCGCGTTGCTATTAATGAAGATATGGCAAAACGTATCATGGTGTAGAAAAGGGGGAAGTGTTGTGAAACTTAATGAAGTAGAAGTTGGTAGCACTGTCACTGTTAAGAAAATTGAAGGTGATGGAGCTTACAAAAGACGTATTATGGATATGGGTATCACTAAAGGGGTAGAATTATATATTAGAAAAGTTGCTCCTCTTGGAGATCCTGTTGAAATTACTGTAAGAGGTTATGAATTATCAGTTAGAAAAAACGATGCACAATGTGTTGAAGTTGAATAACGGAGGGGGAAAGTAAAAAATGAATATTAAATTTGCGCTTGCAGGTAACCCTAACTGTGGTAAAACAACAATGTTTAACGCATTAACAGGTGCTAATCAATATGTTGGTAACTGGCCAGGTGTTACTGTAGAAAAGAAAGAAGGAAAAGTGAAAGGAAACAAAGAAGATAATATTACTGTTGTTGACTTACCAGGTATTTATTCTTTATCTCCTTATACATTAGAAGAAGTTGTCAGCCGTGATTTTCTTTTAAATGAAGATCCAGATGTCATTATTGACTTAGTTGACGCTACTAATATTGAAAGAAACTTATATTTAACAACTCAATTAATTGAAACTGGGGTTCCAGTAGTTGTTGCTTTAAATATGGCAGACTTAATTGAAAAAAGAGGTTTAAAAATTGACACTAAACGTTTATCAATGGTATTAGGATGTCCTATTATTGAAACTTCTGCTTTAAAAGGAACAGGTTTAAAAGAATTAATTGCTGAAGCTGTTAAAGTTGCTAAACAAGGTGAACATCAATTACCAGGAGCTATTTTCAGTGAAAAACTTGAAAAAGCAATTGATACTGTTGTTCCTGCTTTATCTGAAACGATTGCTGCTAACAAAAAAAGATGGTATGCTGTTAAAGTTTTAGAAAATGATGAAAAAGTAATGAATCATATTGTTTTAGATGCTCAAGCTAAAACTACTATTGATGCATTAAGAAAAGATTTAGAAACTGAATTAGATGACGATATGGAAAGTATTGTTACTGATGGTCGTTATACTTATATTCAAAAAATAATTTCAACAACTGTTGAAAAACCAAAAGAAAAATTAACAATTTCTGACAAAATTGATAAAATTGTAACAAACAGATTCTTAGGAATTCCTATTTTCTTATTAATCATGTATATTGTTTACTATATTTCAGTTACAACTGTTGGGACATTCGTTACTGACTGGACAAATGATGTCTTTGTTGTAGCTATTCAAGATGCTGTATCTGGATTCTTAAGTTCAGTTGGAGCAAGTGGTTTATTATCTGCTGTTATCGTTGATGGTATCATCGGTGGTGTTGGTGCAGTTATCGGATTTGCACCTCAAATGGCAATCTTATTCTTATTCTTATCAATCTTAGAAGATTGTGGTTACATGGTTCGTATTGCATTCGTCATGGACAGAGTATTTAGATATTTCGGTTTATCTGGAAAAAGCTTTATTCCATTATTAATTGGTTCTGGTTGTGGTGTTCCTGCTATTATGGCATCTAAAACAATCGAACAAGATAATGATAGACGTTTAACTATTATGACTGCTACATTTATTCCTTGTGGTGCAAAATTACCTGTTATCGCTTTATTAGGTGGAGTTATGGCTGGTAAAGTTGCTGGTTGGGAAGCTGGAGGAATGATAGCTCCTGCAATGTATTTCTTAGGTATTGTTGCTGTATTAGTTTCTGCTATTATCTTAAAGAAAACAAAACCATTCTCTGGTAAACCTGCTCCATTCGTAATGGAATTACCAGAATATCATATTCCTAGTGTTAAAACTGTATTATTACACGTATGGGAAAGATTAAAAGCATTCTTAATTAAAGCTGGTACAATCTTAGTTGTTGCTTGTATCGTTATTTGGTTCTTATCTACATTCGGATTTGAAGGTGGATCATTTGGTATGGTTGATGATACTGCTAATAGTTTAATCGCTGTTATTGGTAATGTTATTGCTCCAATCTTTGCTCCACTTGGATTTGGTAACTGGCAATCAGTTGCTTCATCATTAACTGGATTCTCAGCTAAAGAAGCAATCGTTTCTACAATGGGTGTATTAGCTAATGTTGCTGGAGATACTGAAGATGCTGTTAACGTTGCTGCTGGTGTAGCTCAATGGTTCCCAACTGCAATGGCTGCATTATCATTCTTAATCTTTAACTTATTAGATTCACCATGTTTAGCTGCTATTTCAACAATGGCTAACGAATTGAATGATAGAAGATGGTTCTGGTTTGCAATTATCTTCCAAAACGTATTTGCTTACGCTGTTTCATTAATGGTATATCAAATTGGTTCATTAGTATTATATGGAACATTTGGATTCTGGACAGTTGTTGCATTCGTTGTTCTTGCATTCATGTTATACATGTTATTTAGACCTGATCCATATAAAGATCAAAAAGTTTATTCTACAAGATCAGTTGAAGCATAATAAAAATCCGGAGTAACTCCGGATTTTTATAAATTAAAGGAGGTATTATTATGGCTAATGTGATTATTGTTTTATTAATTGTTGCCTATTGTGCATGGGTCATCTATACACATTTCTTTAGAAAGAAAGATGGACATAAGTGTAGTGGTATTTGTGCAGGGTGTAGTCAATGTTCATCTCCTTTAGATGATTATTATAGAGATCAAAAGAAAATGAAAGAGAGACATAATCATGGGTAATGTAAGTGGTTCGACTTTCTATATGTTTTTAGGAGTACTTGTTATTTATTTAATAGGTGTTTCTATTTACACACTTGTTCAAAAAATTAAGAAGAAAAGAAAATAACAGGAGGTAATTATGGCTAATGTTATTATCGTTCTTATATTAGTGGTGGTTGTTGGTATTGCTTTAAAATCAACAAGAAAACACATGAAGGGTGAAAGTTCTTGTTGTAGCGGTGGTGGAGAAATCTATCAAGCTTTAGAAGATAAAAAATTAGACAATCCAATTATTAAAGAAAAAGTATTTAAAATTAAAGGTATGACTTGTCAGCATTGTGTGGCTAATGTAACACGTGCAATTAATGCTATTGAAGGCGTAAGTTCACAAGTAAACTTAAAAAAAGAAGAAGCACATGTTGTCTATGATCGAGATGTTGATGATCAAGTGATTATATCTGCTGTCAAACAAGTAGGATATGATGTTATTTAGGGAAGAAGAAATTCTTCTCTTTTTTTATAAAACGATTGATATTCATGTCTATACATGGTACATTTAATATGTATAGACAAGATATAATTGTTGCGATTAAAAGTTAAAGAAATACACATCTCATACACCAAGCACTCCAAATTCTTTAATAATGTCTATATATAATGAAGTATCTAAAAAGAGGATTTCAAAAATCCTCTTTTTTTACCAATATTTGGTATTGCTTTTTGTTTGAATATTATATTTAGGTGTATGTGGATATTTTTCAATAGATTTGTTGTTTTTGATAGACCAAGCTTTTGCTGGAAGCGTTAAAAGCTGTGGACATTTTAATTCACCATCTAGTGGTTTAATGAGGGAAATGATATCATGATAATATTTATTACCATTTGTAAGAACATAAGCTCTTTGATTTAAGAAATCTTCCTCATTAAATTGTTCTTGATTGATACTATGTTCATAGATTTCTTTACGGTCTAATTCATATAGAAATTCAGACATTAAATCATGAAAATCAAAAATATATTGATCTTTATGATTTACTAAAAAATTAATAATTGGTTCAAAAACTTCATCTGTATTTTCACTATCCCAATAACCTTTTTTTAATATTCCCCAAAAAGAATTTTTAAACATTTTCATCACCATATCCATTCTATAGGATAATGAACAAGATATCAAGGACTCCCTTTTCTAAACCAATAAACAATCCCTGTTTCATCAATATTTCCATAGATAGGATTAATAGCGATAGCATTTAATTTAGATGTTAATTTATACCAACTTTCTTTTTTGATTTCTTTATTTAAAAAATTAATCGCCACTTCTTTAGCAAGTATTTTTTCCTGACTGTTTTCTATTTTTCGATTATCATCATAGCCTACCCAACCATTAATGAGGATATTAGGATTATAAGCAACAATCAAATTATCATAATCTGTACTTCCTGTTTTACAGGCAACTTTATATTTGGTTTGATAATTTTCCATTGTTGCATTTAAATAAGTTGAAAATTGTTTATTAAAGGTTCCTGTTAATAATTGATTGAGGATTAAACAGCTTTCTTTGTTCAAATTTTGAATTCTTTGATTTTTATGTTGATAAATAGTTTTTCCTTGATGATCAACGATTTTTTCAATGGTATAAAGATGTTGATATTTACCACCAGAAGCAATATTACAGTAGATATTTGAAAGATTATAAATGTTTGTATTAACTGTTCCAAGTGCTAAAGAGGCGTTGTTTTTAGCGTTGATTCCATAGGATTTAAGAAAATCTCTAAGATTTTCTGTACCTAAAAATAAATGTGTTTTTACAGCATAAATATTATCGCTGACAGCAATAGCTTGAGCAAGTGTGATTTCTTGATAAGCATATTTTTGATGAAAATTAGCAGGAGAGTAAGTTGTATTGTTACTTAATTTAAAGGTCGTTGGTTCGCATAGAAAACGTGTAGAGGGGTTAAATCCGTTTTCTAAGGCTAAATAATAGAGAAAAGGTTTCGCTGTACTTCCTATTTGTCTAGAAGCATGTATTGCACGATTATATTGAGAATTAGCGTAATCTTTACCACCAATCAAGGCTTGTAATTGATTGGTTTTAGGATTTGCAACCGTAAAAGCGCATTGTAGATCACCTTGTATTTTCTTTTCTTTAATAAGATCATTTAAAGTATTTTGATATTTACTGTTAAAAGAAGTATAAATATTTAATCCTTTATTTAAATATTGATTATTATAAAAACCTAATTCCTCTAATTCTTCTAAAACAGTATCCTTATAATAATAAGTAGACATATTTTCATTAAGTGAATGTTCACTTGCTAAATTAAGAGTTTGTTTTTGAGTGGTCTCTAAAATACTTTGAGTAATCATTTGATTATCATACATAGCTTTTAAAACAAGACTTTGTCTTTGTTTAGCTCTTTCTTTGTTTAAAATTGGTGAATAATATTGGGGACCATTGACAACCCCTGCTAACATGCTTGCTTCATTTAAAGTCAATTCTTTTGCTTTTTTACCATAGAAATACTGGGAAGCATTTTCAATGCCATAAATTCCATGTCCAAAATAGACATTATTGATATAACCTTCTAAAATTTCCTTTTTTGATAAATGCGTTTCTAATTGTAAAGTAAAAAAAGCTTCTTTTACTTTACGAGACCAAGTCTTTTCATTTGTTAAATAAAGAAGACGAGCGTATTGTTGGGTTATTGTGCTAGCACCTTGAGAAGTTTTCCTTTTTAGGACATTTGTTTTTATTGCCCGGGAAATTCCGACATAATCAAACCCATGATGACTATAAAAACGTTTATCTTCAATAGCAACAATTGCTTTTAAAAAATAAGGACTAACATCATCAATTGAAACATATTGCCCACTATAATTATTGACACTTTGATAAAAAATCTTATTTTGATCATCATAAAGCTTTATGTAACGATCTTTATTAAGTTCAGGTTTTCCTACACAAAAGGCAATAACATACATCAATAAAAGAAATGTGAAGAAAAATATAAAACAATAAAGAATTCTTTTTATAAACTGTCTCATTTTATCACCGATTTTATTCTTGCCATTTTATGTTATAATATGCACGGTGATAGAATGAAAAAGAATATTAAAGTAAATTATAAGAGTATATTTAAATATGATGATCATCATGAAACAGTTCAATTTAAAAGTGATGGAATCTATGAAAAAGGATTTGATAAAGAGAAATTTACTTTCTATAACAATGATCAAAAGATAGAAATTATTTTAAAAGGTAAAGAAATGACATTAGCTAATGGACCTTCTTTATTAAATCTTTCTTATCATAGAAAGATAGGAAATCATTATCATACAGATTATGGGATGATAGAACTCTTTACAGAACTTATTACAATGGAACATGATCGTTATTTAAAAGTGAAGTATATTTTAAGTGATGAGCATCAACAATTAAGTGAAGTTTACGTGATGATGAAATATGATTTTTATGGAGAAGAAAATGAAGCAATCTAAGAAGTTATTAACGAATAAAATATTATTTTCAGGTTTATTGATTTTAATTCAATTAATTATTGTTTTTGTTGCCTTTTTGACGATTCATAGATCATCTAGATTTTTTGTCTATTTGTTCAAGCTTATTAGCGTTCTTGCTGCTTTATATATTATAAATAAGGATGATGCAAGTGCTTATAAGATTACCTGGCTTGTTTTAATAGCTGCTGTACCTTTTGTAGGTGGTGTTCTTTATGTATTTTTAGGAGATAAAAAACCAAGTCAAAGGTTACAATTTGCTTTTTTAAAACAAATAAAGAATCAACGTATTATTGAAAATGATATTATAGAAGAGGTAGCTGATCCTTATATTAAAGGACAAATGAATTATTTAAATCAACAAAAATATCCTACTTATTATGGACAAGATCTTAAATATTTTTCATTAGGTGATGATGCTTTTGAACCTTTATTGGAATCTTTAAGAAATGCGAAAAAATTCATTTTTATGCAATTTTTTATTGTTGATGAAGGAAAAATGTTGAAAAGTGTTTTAGATATTCTTAAAGAAAAAGTTAAAGAAGGCGTAGAAGTGAGATTTATGTATGATGATGTAGGATCACTTACGATGTTGCCTCGTCATTATGATCGTCAACTTGAAAAAATGGGCATAAAGAGTGTGGCATTTAATCCTTTTATACCTGTTTTATCTTTAGCGATGAATAACCGTGATCATAAAAAGATCGTGGTGATTGATGGTGAAATAGGCTTTAGTGGTGGATTTAATTTAGCAGATGAATATATTAATCAAAGAGTTAAATATGGGCATTGGAAGGATTCTGGGTTAATGATTCATGGTCCTGCTGTTAATTCGCTTACGAAGATGTTTTTAGAATCATGGAATGTAGCAAGAAATACAGAAGAAGATTATGAAAAGTATTATGTGCGCTCTCATCAAAAATTTGAGGTAGATGGCTATGTAACTCCTTATGGAGATTCTCCTTTAGATGATGAAAATGTAGGTGAAAATGTTTATTTAAACATGATCAATCAAGCGTATGATTATTTATATATTACAACACCTTATTTGATCTTAGATGATAACTTACAAACAGCATTGATCAATGCTGCTAAAAGAGGAGTCGACGTACGCATCATTACACCAGGAATACCAGATAAAAAAATTGTTTTTAGAGTTACACGTTCATATTATCAAACATTGATCAAACATGGTATTCGTATTTATGAATATACTCCTGGATTTATTCACGCTAAAAACTTTTTAGTGGATGATAAATGTGCAACAGTAGGGACAATTAATTTAGATTATCGTAGTTTATATCTTCATTTTGAAAATGGAATTTATTTATATAACAATAAAATATTAAAAGATATTAAGGAAGATTTTTTAGCGACAGTAGAAAAGTCTCATGAAATTACCTTGGATGAAGTTGTAACTGGTAAATTTATGGGTTGGTTTGAAGCAATTTTACGTGTAATTGCTCCATTACTTTAGGTAAAAAACATTGACTTTATGCACTCTTAATGGTAACGTATAAACGATTAAATATCTTTTTTAAGGAGGTAAAAAATGGCTGTAAATAAAATTGAAATTGCATTGAAAGAAGCACTAAAAAAAGCAATGGTTAAATGCAATTTTGTAGAAGATTATGAAATAGATCAAATCACAATAGAAATACCAAAAGAAAAAAGTCATGGTGATTATTCAACAAATATCGCTATGCAACTTACAAGATTACTTAGAAAGAATCCAAGAATGATTGCAGAACAATTAATCGAAGCAATTGATAAAGAGGAAGCAAATATCGATTCTATTGAAATTGCTGGTCCAGGATTCATCAATATGTTTATGAAAAAAGATGCTTTAACTTCTATTATTAAAGAAGTATTAGCAGAAAAAGATGATTATGGAAAAAGTGATGCAGGAAAAGGAATTAAATATAATGTTGAATTCGTTTCTGCCAATCCAACAGGAGATTTACATTTAGGACATGCTAAAGGGGCAGCAGTAGGAGATAGTATTTGTCGTATTATGTCAGCTGCAGGATATGATGTTACAAGAGAATATTATATTAATGATGCAGGAAATCAAATTTATAATTTAGCTTTATCTTTATATGCAAGATATAGAGAAGCTTTTGGTTTAGATTTTGAATTACCTGAAGATGGATATCATGGTCAAGATATTAAAGATATCGCTGTTAAAATCAAAGAAGAAGTTGGCGATAAATATTTAAATGCAGATCATGATGAAATGATTGCTTTCTTTAGAAAAGAAGGAACTAAATTTGAATTACAAAAAATTAAAGATATTTTAGCGGAATTTAGAGTTCATCATGATGTTTGGTTCTCTGAAACTTCTTTATATGAAGAAAATAAAGTAGTTCCTACAATTGAAAAATTAAAAGAAAAAGGATTTACTTATGAACAAGATGGGGCTTTATGGTTTAAATCAACTGAATTTGGAGATGATAAAGACCGTGTCTTAATTAAATCTGATGGAAGTTATACTTATTTAACCCCTGATATTGCTTATCATTTAAATAAATTAGATAGAGGTTATGAATATTTAGTAGATTTATTAGGAGCAGATCATCATGGTTATATCAATCGTATGAAAGCTGCTATTCAAGCTTTAGGTTATAATAGTGATCAATTAAATATTGATATTCTACAAATGGTAAGAATGATGGAAAATGGTGAAGTTGTTAAAATGTCTAAACGTACAGGAAATGCAATCACTATTAAAGATTTAATTGATGATATTGGTGTTGATGCAACTCGTTATTTCTTTGCCGCTAAAGCAGCCAATACACCTTATGATTTTGATTTAACATTAGCTAAATCTAAATCAAATGATAACCCTGTTTATTATGCACAATATGCTCATGCAAGAATGTGTTCAATTTTAAGACAAGCTAAAGAAAATGATATTACAATTGCAGATCATTTTGAATTACTTGTAAATGATAAAGAAATGGCTTTATTAAAACATATTAATGAATTTAGAAATGAAATTGCAGATAGTGCAAAATCAAGAAGTCCACATAAAATCGCAAATTATATTCAAAGACTTGCACAATTATTCCATAGTTTCTATAATGATTGTTATGTAATAGATAAAGAAAATATTGAATTATCAATGCAACGTTTAGCTTTAGTAGAAGCAACACGTATTACATTAAAAAATGCATTAAACTTAATTGGTGTTGAAGCACCTGAAAAAATGTAAGGAGAGATAAAGATGGATAAAAATAGATCAATGGTTGATGTCGCTTATGAATTAATGTCTAAAAAGAAAAAAGCAGTTAATTTCTATAAATTATGGCAAGAAGTAAGTGAAGTTAAAGGTTTTGATGAAGAAGAAAAAAATGAAAAAGAATCTTTATTCTATACAAACATCACTTTAGACGGACGTTTTATTACAGTTGGTGAAAATAACTGGGATTTACGTTCTCGTCATAAATTTGATGAAGTACACATTGACATGAATGATATCTATACTGATGAAGATGAAGAATCTGAAGAAGTAGAAGATGATGTTGATAGTACAATCGAAGATGATTACAATAACTAAGAGGCAATGCCTCTTTTTTAATAAAATCCTTGCTTTCAAATAAAAGTAGGTATTCTTATTAATGAAAGGATTATTTTATGAATAAACGACAAACAAAGATTTTAGAATTACTCACACAAAATAAAAAAGTAGAAGTTACAAAACTTTCTGAATTACTAGGAGTTTCACAAGTTACAATTCGTAAAGATTTAGATGCTCTTTCAGAAAGTGGTATGTTAATTAGAGAACATGGGTATGCTACTCTTAATAAAAGTGATGATATGAATATTCGTCTTGCTTATCATTATGAACAAAAACAAAAAGTAGCTAAAAAAGCAGTAGAATCGATTCAACATGGTGAAACAATTATGATTGAATCAGGTTCATGTTGTGCTCTAGTAGCCTTAGAAATTGCAAAGACAAAAAAAGATGTCACACTGATTACCAATTCTGCATTTATTGCAGATTATATTCGTAAACATACAGCTATTAAAATTATTTTATTAGGTGGAGAATATCAACATGAATCTCAAGTGATGATAGGACCAATGATGAGAAAATGTGCAGAAGCATTTTTTGTGGATAAACTCTTTATTGGAACAGATGGTTTTAGTATTGATACAGGATTTACAGGAAATGATTATATGCGTTGTGAAGCTGTTAAAGATATGGCAAGACAAGCAAGTCATGTTATTATTGTTACTGAATCAGATAAGTTTCATCAAAAAGGAGTTTCTAATTTAATTGATTTACATCAAGTATCATGTATTTATACAGATCAAGGAATTCCTCAAGAAGTTGAAGAATATTTTAAAGAAAAACATATACAAGTTGAGAAAGTTTGATCCTAAGGTTTCCTTAGGATTTTTTGTAGCAAAAATGTAAAGGAAAGTTGCTGGTGATAAGAAGTAAGAATGTTATAATTTTTCTAGGAGGTGACAATAATGCTTAATGAAAAGATAGTGTATTATAGAAAGAAAAACATGCTTACACAAGAAGAACTAGCATATCAATTAAATGTTTCAAGACAAACAGTTACAAAATGGGAAACAGGAACTATTTATCCTAATATTGAGTATTTAATAAAACTTTCAAATCTTTTTGGTGTTTCAATAGATTATTTAGTTAAAGAAGATGATTGTTTAACATTAGAAACTCATAAAATTGAAATAAGTGAACTTGCATGCTTTCTTGTAAAAGCCAAAAAGGCAACGTATGCAAATAAAACAAATAAAGTCAATTCTTCAAGAAAAGAGTCTCATGATTATTCATATCAAGAGAATAATTATACTTATTTAGATTCCTTCTTTGGTGCGGAAAATTTTAGTGGACAAGAAATTGTTTATAAAGATGGAAAACCATGTTGGTCTATGAATTACTATGGAAGGGTTATAGAGGAAAACTTTAATGGTGATTTTTTAAAAGAAGCTTTATTACAAGTTGATGAAGAATTGCCTTTTAGAGGTCCTTTATTTTATCAAAAAGGGGAGTATCTTTACTTGTTGCGTATTCAAGGAAAAATTGATTTTTTTCAGGGTGTTGAAGAAATATATTATCAAACATATAAAGTTTATGAAGGCTTTATACAAGGCGGAATTGTGAAATAAATAATGACAAATATTTTAAATAAATTTTAATATACTCTTAATGAAGAATGATTATTTCTAAAACAGGAGAGAGTATATGAAAAATTTAGAAAATAAAAATATCTTAAATGTAGAAAAGAATAATAAAAAACAAAGTGTTTTTGATAATTCTGAAGTAGTATTAAATATTTTGTATAATACGTATATAAAGAGTCAACTTCATAAAAAATAAAAAGCTATCTGTAAGTAAATAGATAGCTTTTTATATCTAAAAGAAACAATCAATGCCTTTATCTAAAAAGATTTGTTGATAATCTTTTAAGTCTTCTTCATGATATGCTTGATAAGTTTTTAAAGTATACTCTTTATTTAATAAGTCATATTTCTTTTCACCAAATTGATGAAAAGGAAGAAGTTGTACCTTTTGAATGTTTGATACTTTTAATAATTCACTTATTCCTTCAGCATCTTCTAAAGAATCATTAAAATCAGGAATAACAGGAATGCGTGGTAAAACATTAAGTTGACGTTGAATAGCCCATTGAAGATTTTCAACAATTAAATCATTATAAACACCTGTTCCTTCAAAATGTTGAAGTCGATTATAATGTTTTACATCAAAAAGTAAAAGATCAAATAAAGGTGCTAATTTTTGAAATGTTTCTTTTTGAATATATCCCGTTGTTTCAATAGCAACATGTAAATTCTTTTCTTTAAGAGATAAAACAAGCTCTTCTAGAAATTCAGGTTGTGCCATACCTTCACCCCCAGAGATAGTTACACCACCATTAGATTCTTCATAAAAATCAATATCTTGCATGCAGACATCCACAATTTCTTGGATTTCTTTAAAGTATCCTTCGTGACTTAATGCTTTAGTTGGACAATGATTGACACATTGTAGACAGCCAATACATTTATCATGATTAAAGATCATATGGTTTTCTTTTTCAGTAATTGCTTGTTTTGGGCAGTTAAGTAAACATTTCTTACAATGAACACATTTTTCAAAGTCATAAAGTATTTGTAGCTTATGTAATTGGGATTCAGGATTTGAACACCATTTACATTTTAAAGGACAGCCTTTAAAGAAAACGGTCGTACGAATACCTGGACCATCATGGATACTAAATTTTTGTATATTAAATATTAATCCTTTTTCCATAGTTTTTCTCCTCGCTAATATCCTAACATATCTTTTTATAAGTTTCAAATGAAACCAAAATTGTTTATTTATGAAAATAATATTGACTTATTTTTTGCTTATTATATAATTTAATTGCAAAAGAAAGATTTAAAACTTACGAATGAAAGCCGAGGGAAGAAAAATGAAAAATAGTGAACACTTTGGTGAACTTACATCAAGAATGAATCATTTTAGAGAAGAAGTCTTAGATAAAAAACCATATATCTGTGCAAAAAGAGCACTCCTTGCGACAGAGGCATATAAAGAACATTTAAATGAACCGCCAATTATGAAAAGAGCGTATATGTTAAAAAACATCTTAGAAAAGATGCCTATTTATATTGAAGAAGATACTTTGATTGTAGGAAATCAAGCTTCATCAAATAGAGATGCACCCATCTTTCCAGAATATACAATGGAATTTGTGATGAATGAACTTGATCTATTTGAAAAAAGAGATGGAGATATTTTCTATATTACTGAAGAAACAAAAGATGAACTAAAATCTATTGCACCATTTTGGGAAAATAATAATTTAAGAAGTAAAGGAGGCGCTTTGCTTCCAGATGAAGTGAGTGTTTATATGGAAACAGGTTTCTTTGGAATGGAAGGGAAGCTTAATTCTGGAGATGCGCATTTAGCGGTAGATTATCAACAAGTTTTACAAAAAGGTTTAAAAGGATATGAAGAAAGAGTTAAAGATTTAAAAGAAAAACTTGATTTATGTATACCTGGAAATATTGATAAATATCAATTTTATAAAGCTGTTTTAATTGTCATTGATGCAGTTAAAACATTTGCAAGACGTTACAGTGATCTTGCTTTAGAACTTGCAGAAAGTGCTGATGGGAAACGAAAAGAAGAATTAGAAGAAATTGCACGTATTTGTAAGAAAGTTCCTTATGAAAAAGCAGAAACTTTCTATGAAGCGATTCAATCAACATGGTTTATTCAATTAATTCTACAAATTGAATCGAATGGGCATTCTTTATCTTATGGACGTTTTGATCAATACATTTATCCTTACTATAAACATGATAAAGATTTTCATAATATAACAGAAGAACAAGCTATTGAATTGTTAGATAACTTATGGATCAAAACTCTAACAATCAATAAGGTGCGTTCACAAGCCCATACTTTTTCAAGTGCCGGAAGCCCAATGTATCAAAATGTAACCATTGGTGGACAAACACCTGATAAAAAAGATGCAACGAATGAACTTTCATATTTAGTATTAAAATCAGTTGCCCAAACACGTTTACCACAACCAAACTTAACAGTGCGATATCATAAAAATATGCCAAAAGCTTTTTTGGATGAAGCTATTGAAGTTATGAAACTTGGTACAGGGATGCCTGCATTCAATAATGACGAAATCATTATTCCATCATTTATTGAAAAGGGTGTCAAAGAAGAAGATGCATATAACTATTCAGCGATTGGTTGTGTTGAAACAGCAGTTCCTGGTAAATGGGGTTATCGTTGTACAGGGATGTCTTATATGAACTTCCCACGTATTTTATTAATGGCAATGAATGATGGGGTAGATATGACTTCTGGAAAACGATTCTTTGAAGGTAGTGGTTACTTTAAAGATATGACATCTTATGATGAACTCTTTAAAGCGATTGAAAAAGGAATGCGTCATTTGACACGTATGTCAGTGATTGTTGAAAATGCGATTGATTTAGCACTTGAAAGAGATGTTCCTGATGTTTTATGTTCAGCCTTGACAGAAGATTGTATTGGTCGTGGAAAAACAATCAAAGAAGGGGGCGCTGTTTATGATTTTATTTCAGGGTTACAAGTAGGAATTGCGAATATGGCAGATAGTCTTGCAGCTATTAAAAAACTTGTCTTTGAAGAAAGAAAAATCACACCTGAAGAATTATGGAATGCTATTTTAGATGATTATACAAGTGAAGAAAGTCAAAGAATTCAAGAAATGTTAATTAATGATGCACCTAAGTATGGTAATGATATTGATGAAGTCGATCAATTAGTAGTTGATGTTTATAATATTTATATTGATGAAATGAAAAAATATCCAAATACTCGTTATGGAAGAGGTCCAATCGGTGGGATTCGTTATGCTGGTACTTCAAGTATTTCTGCCAACGTTGGACAAGGTTATGGCACAATGGCTACTCCAGATGGAAGAAAAGCACATACACCTCTTGCTGAGGGATGTTCACCAGCTCATGCGATGGATAAAAAAGGACCAACTGCTGTGTTTAAATCTGTTTCTAAATTACCAACACATGAAATTACTGGTGGTGTTTTATTAAATCAAAAGGTAACACCTCAGTTATTATCGAAAGAAGAAAATAAAGAAAAGATTGAAATGTTGATTAAAACCTTCTTCAATCGATTAAAAGGTTATCATGTTCAATACAATGTTGTTTCTAAAGAAACATTATTAGATGCCCAAGCACATCCTGAAAAGCATAAAGATTTAATTGTTCGTGTTGCTGGCTATTCCGCATTCTTTAATGTGTTATCAAAAGCAACACAAGATGATATTATTGGAAGAACTGAACAAACATTATAGGAGAAAAGAAAATGGAATTTATAATTGATACAGTAAACTTAGAAGATATAA
>NZ_JAJDKA010000023.1:0-41583 GCF_020589945.1 Faecalibacillus sp. MSK20_93
CCTCATGGTTTCTCATTAGCTCTATTTCAAAAATATCATGTTATTTCATAAAGCCGATTATTTGACACCGTGTGTTGTATTTTCATCATAATGATATGTATCAACCATTTGATGAACTTCTTTTCTAATATTACTATCTTCATCATAAGCCACTTGATAAAGATGATCTAATTGATCAAAGAAATCATGAGATAACTCAATAGGTTTACCAATATGAATCATCTTATTAGGTGTTGTTTGCATACCTTCTTCTTTCATCAACATTTCTTCATATAACTTTTCACCAGGTCTTAGACCGATAAATTTAATTTCAATATCTACATCTGGCTCTAATCCCGATAATTTAATTAAGTTTTTAGCCATATCTAAAATCTTAACAGGTTTTCCCATATCTAAGACAAAGATTTCCCCACCATGAGCATAAGCACCTGCTTATAATACAAGTGAAATAGCTTCAGGAATCGTCATAAAATAACGAATAATATCAGGATGAGTAATTGTAATTGGTCCTCCATTTTGAATTTGTTTTTTAAATAATGGAATAACTAATCCATTAGATCCTAATACATTTCCAAAACGTACAGCTACAAATTCTGTTTTTGATTTCTTATCAAATGATTGAACAATCATTTCACATAATCTTTTTGAAGCACCCATAATATTGGTTGGGTTAACAGCTTTATCTGTTGAAATTAAAATAAACTTTTTAACTCCATATTGATCTGCAGCTTTAGCAACATTTAAAGTTCCAAAAACATTATTTTTAATTGCTTCATGTGGTGCATCTTCCATTAAAGGTACATGCTTATGAGCTGCTGCATGATAAACAATATCTGGATGGTAATAAGCAAATAAATCATTGATCTTATTTTGATCTCTAACAGAAGCAATCATTGTTTCTAAATTTAATTTAGGATATTTACGTTGTAATTCTAATTGAATATCATAAGCATTATTTTCATAAATATCTACAATAATTAATTGTTTAGGATGACTCTTAGCAATTTGTCGACATAACTCACTACCAATAGATCCTCCACCACCAGTAACCATGACAACTTTATCTTGAACATATCCCATAATTTCTTCTAAGTTTACTTTAATAGGATCTCTTCCAAGTAAATCTTGAACTTCTACATCTTTTAATTTTTCTAAAGTAATTTCATCATTTAAGAATTGATAAATACCAGGTAATTTTTTTAATTTACATTTAGTTTCTTTACAAATATTTAAAACTTCAGAAACTTCTTTATCATCAATAGAAAGTAAAGCAATATAAATTTCATCTACATGATATTTTTCAGCTTGTTGCAAGATTTCATTTCTTCCTCCAACAACAGGTACATTATGGATTCTTCTTCCTTTTTTAGATAAATCATCATCAATAAAACATACCACTTCTTTATTGATTTTTGGTGTAACTAATGTTTCTCTTAAAATCTTTTCACCAGCTGAACCAGCACCAATAATCATGACACGACTTTCTATATGTTCTCCTCTACCTAATAAATGGTGTCTAGAAGCATATAATCTTAAAAAACGATATCCAAATCTAGCTCCACCAACAAGCATAAGCAAGATAAGTAAATAAAGGAACACCGTACTAATAGGTGGTGTCGCCGGACAAACCGTACATAAAATACAATAAACAATCGTACTTAAAAATGATGCTATAATAACATTTAATAATTCATTGACAGAAGCATATCTCCATAAACTATCATATAATCTTAATAAGACAAAAAAGATTAAGCTACTAATAATTAAACCACTTAATAAATAATAAGAATATCGTAAAAAACTTAATTCTATATGACCGTTATAAGCAATAATAGATGATAAAAAGAAAGCAATAATGACACTTAAAATATCAAAAGCGACTAAGCAAGTTTTTCTTATTAAAATCTGACTTCTTTCTTTTGTCATAAAATCCCCTCTCTTAATTTTTGACATTTATATTTTCACTTTCTAAGTAGAATAATAAAATATTAACTATAATCATTATAATGTCCAAAATAAAAATAACAATAATTATTTTGTTCTTTTTACTAAACGACATTATTTGACACTCAACAACACTATCATTCATTTTTTGTATTCAAATACTACCATATCAATATTCTTAATACAATTCATTTCTATTGATTTTTCAAACTAATTGATAGATAATATCAATTAGTATTGGAGGAGATTTCATGTCTTTTATTGATATACATGGTCATTATGCTTGGAATATTGATGATGGTATACCATCTTATGAAGATGCAAGAAAAGCTTTAGAGCTTGCTAGAGAAAATAGAATAAGTGCAATCGTTGCTACACCACATGTAACTCCCGGTGTTCATACTAAAGATGATATTCATGATTTTATTCAAAGAATTGATGATTTAAGAATACTAGCAACTGAATATAATATTGATATATTAGATGGCTGTGAATTATTTCTTAATCATGATTATCAAAAAGCTCTAGATCAAAATCTTTTTATTCCTATCGAAAACACACAATATGTTTTAGTAGAATTTGATGTACGAAAAGAAATAGGAAATGAACAAGAAGTAGAAGAAAGATTATATGATGTACAATTTAAAGGTTATACTCCTATTATTGCTCATGTTGAAAGATATTTTAAAAATGGACTAGATATTGAAAGAGTAAATGGTTTTATTGAAAGTGGTTGTATTATTCAAGTAAATGCTACAAGCTTTTTAGGGTATCATGGTAAACAAGCTAAAAAAATAGCTTTTCAACTATTAGATGAGGGCTTGATCCATGTAATTGCTACAGATACGCATCGAGCTACTGGTTCTCGAAAACCTTGTTTAAATAAAATATTTTATTTACTTGAAAAAAAATATAATTATCATGCTATTCATACTTTAATGTCAGAAAATCCTTTACATATTTTAAAAAATGAATGGTTAGAACCGGTCTATGCAAGAGAATCATTTTTTAAAAAATTAGCTAAAAAACTTAAATCTAAATAATTCAAAAGGAGTCAACAAAGACTCCTTTTATTTATTCCTATAAAAACTTAAAAAGTAAGCGTCAACTTATAAACATAGAATAAAAGAAGTTTAACAACTTTTATTGTTTAAACTTCTTTTGTAATTTATTAAAATACTTTTTTCTTTTTTAAGATAATAATTGCTAGTAATGATACCAAACATCCCATTGTAAGTAATTCAACTGGTGTTTGATCACCTGTTTTTGTACTCTTTTGAGTTGTATTTTTGACAACAGTTGTCGTAACATTATTTGTTTTGTTGTTTGCATCATCTTTTTTATCTGTTGTTGGTTTTTGACTTGAATTGTCATCTTTTCCAGTATCTGGTTTTGAATTATCATCTTTAGAATTACTAACTGTAAATACTGTTTCAACATTTCCTAATGTAGAAGTAATTTTGATCGTATATTCTCCATTATCTAATGTTTTTAAATATTCTTCACTTAAAATAATGTTTACTTTGTTAGAAACATTTTCAATTGTATAGTATTTTGTATCTAATTCTTTACCATTAACAAATACTTTTAAAACATTTCCTTTAGAAACATTCATTGTAATTTTCAATGGTTTTGAATCTTTAACATCATATTTACTATTTTCACCAGCAATAATTTGTGCTCTTTCTTGAACATTAATTAAAGCTGTTCCAACTTTACCATCAATTCCTGAATATTTAACACTTACTTCTTTTGTATCTTTTGTGATTTTTTCTTTTGGATTTTCAAATACCCAACCTTCAGGTAATTTAATTGTATCTAATGTATCACCAACGAAACCATTTAATTCTAATCCAGATTTTTCTAAATCTTTTTCGAAAATTCTTTCTTCAACTGTAAGTAAAACTTCTCTTCTTGTTCTTGCAGCTGTTGTATTTCCTTTTTCATATACTGTGTAATATAAATTATATGTTCCTGGTTTTAATGATTTTAAGGCTTCTTGATCATCTTTACCTGTACATAATAGTGATACATGTGTGTTTCCACCAACATTTGTGAACATTGGTTCATCATTAATAGAGTAATCAACAACAGTTCCTTCATCAACAGTAATACCTGCTAATAAATCTGGCATGTCTCCTTCTGTCATCGTAACATCTTTTTCACCACTAATTTTATAAGCATTTGCATAGAAAGTATCCGCATCTTTTTGTTGTTGTTCATTTCTAGCATAGCGAACATAATCTACTTCAAATTTTGTTCCTGCTAAGTTTTCACCTGCAGCACCAGGCCAAGCTCCACCTAAAGCCAAATTAAATTCAATATATTGCGGTCTATCGATACATTCTAAAGCTCTTTGATCATCACTATAATCAACTGTTCTTACAATTTGATCATCTACATACCATTCAATTTTTCCTTTTGACCAATTGATTCCAAAAACATGATAATCATCATTAAAGATACCACTTGGTAATGTATAACAAGTACCATGCCCAGCATACTTTCCATCATCTTCACCATTAGTACCATAATGAAGTGTTTGATAAACTTGTTTATTACCATTAACCCCACCAGCAGTTCCATTACCAATTAATTCCATGATATCTATTTCACCACTATCGGGCCATCCAATACCTTGAGCAATGTTACCATCTAAATGAAAATCAGAACCTAAGGTCCAAAACGCTGGAAATACTGCTTGACCTTTAGGTAATTTAGCTTTCATTTCAATTCTTCCATATAAGAATTCTTGTTTACCATGAGTTCTTACACTTCCTGAATCATAAATAACTTTTCTTGTTGTATCTCCTTGTGTTACTTCATATTGATCTTCTGTTTTTCTATTTGTTGCTTTAATAACTAAATTTCCATCTTCAAGATAAACATTATCTTTACTATTTGTATAATGTTGTTGTTCTAAACCACGAATATGTCCTAATTCATAACCCCAATTCTTTTTATCTAATTCACTTTCATTAAATTCATCAGCCCATACAAGATTATAATTGTCATCTTCATTTGTCACTTCTGTTAAAGAAACATTATCAACAAATACTTTTCCTTTATATGTAGCATCACTTGTTGATTCAGTCCATTTCATAAAACAAACTGTTAAATCAGTAGAATTTTTACCATTAAAAATACTTTCTTGGTCTCCTGTATCGATATCTAATTCAATATCTTGATATTGTCCTTTATTTTCTTCTGTACATTTTACTGTAACTTCATTGTTATTTACAAGATATTGTGCATTCTTTTTTAAGTTGACAAACATTGTTTGTCCTACTTCTGTTAATTGCACTTTTGCCTTTAGTTTATATTTTGTATTTTTCTTTAAATTAACTGTTTGAAAAATATTAGCATTTCCATTATTTTCTGGTAAAAAACCACACCAGCTTCCTTCATATGAACATCCTGGCCATTTTGTAAATCTTGCATTTGTAACTTGCCATGATGTACGACTATTTATTTCATATCCTGATGAAGGATTTGTACCATTTTCAAAAGAACCATTTTTAATAAGTTCTCGATCTAATTCAATTAAATCTTGTTTATCATTAGGTAAAACAGTAAGTATAACTGCTCTTCTTGTTGATGGTTTGGTAGAATCAGTACTACTTCTAGCTGTATAGTATAAGTTATATTTACCTGGTTTTAATTTCTTTAAACTTTGTTTATCATTTTTACCTGAACAAACTAAATCAACAGAAGTAAGTCCACCTTTTGATTTAAATGAATATTCATTATCAATTGAATAATCTAAAATACTATCTTGATCAGAAGTCACACCTTCTAATAAATTAGGTGTTTCACCTTCTGTCATTGTCACATCATGTTCACCATTGATTTTGATTGCATTTTCATAGTATTCTTTAGAATCTGTTTTTTGTTGAGCATTTTGACCATAATAAACATAATCAATTTCATATTTTTGCCCTGCAAGATTATCTCCAGCATCTCCTGCCCAGTTTCCACCAGTTGCTAGATTCATTTGAATATATTGTGGTCTGTTAAAACATCTTTTATATTCTTCATTATTGCTATAATCAATAGATCCTACAATTTTATTATCAACATAAAATTCCATTTTATTTTTAGACCAATTAAGACCAAAAATATGATAATCATCATTAAAGATTCCTTCTGGTAATGTATATGTTGAAATAGATTTTGAATGATCTACATCTGTAGCTGAACCAGCATGTAAAGTTTGATAAACTTTTTTATTACTTTTTCCATTTAAATCTTCATTTTCTGCACCAATCATTTCCATGATATCGATTTCACCGCAAACTGGCCACGAAGCACCTTGTTCACTGCTAATTCTACCATCTAACGTAAAATCTGAACCTAATGTCCAAAAAGCAGGGAAAGCACCTTTTCCTTTAGGAAGTTTTGCTTTCATTTCAATTCTTCCATATAAAAATTCTCTTTTCCCATGAGTTCTAACACTTCCTGAATTATAAATAACTTGTCTATTTCCTCTTGGATTTTTATATTGATCTTCTTTATCACGATTAGTTACTTGTAATACTAATTGACCATCTTTAACATAAACATTTTCTGGATCATTAACATAATGTTCTTGTTCAACACCTCTAATAGAACCTAATTCATAATCCCAATTTGATGTATCTAATTGATTTTCATTAAAGTCATCAGCCCAAACCATTTCATATTGATCATCTTCTGAAGCGTCGCTTACTGCTTTAACTGATACATCATCGATCCATACTTCTTCATCAATAATATCTTGATTTCCATTTCTTTCTGTCCATTTAATAAAAGCAATAGATCCAGAAGTATTATCACCTGAATTAAAAGTAAATTCTACATCTTGATATTGACCTGCTTTATCTTCTGATGAAGAAATCGTCGTTTCAATCGTTTTTCCATTATTATCTTTTAATCCTGCACTTAATTGACCATTTTTTACTGCTAAAAATACTTGACCTTTCGCATTAGAAATTTTTACTTTTCCTTTAACAACATAATCTGTATTTTTCTTAAAACTTACTCCTTGATAAACTGCGGCATTATTAGAATTTGATGATAACTTTCCATAATAATTTCCATTATCATTTCCAAATGTACCTGTACCTGTTTTAGACCATGAAGCACCATTATTATCAAAACTTCCATTAACAATTAAATCACCATTACGATCTAATTTAACTAAATCATACTCATGGGCAACTTGTGAAGTTGCACCCTGAGTCGTATTTTCAGCAAAAACCATTGCTGAATACGAACTAAGCATTGACATTGACGTCAATACAGATAAAACAACTTTACTTATCTTTTTATTTTTCATATTATTTCCTTTCCTTGCTTATCTAATAATTGTTACTCTTTTTTTAACAAAAAATAAAGACCAAATAAGATACACTAAAAAAAGTGTAAGTTATTTGGTCTTGCCTACTTAAAGTAACAATCCATATTTACATCTTGTATTTTAACATAGAGTTTTTGTCTATGCAAGGGGTTACATTTAATTTAAATCAATTAAAAAAGTTGAGTTTCCTCAACCTTTTTATAAATTTTCACCATTAGAAGCAATAACTTTCTTATACCAATCATAAGAATCTTTTTTGCTCCTTTCTAATGTTCCATTACCTTCATTATCCCTATCTACATAGATAAATCCGTAACGTTTTTTCATTTCACCTGTTGTAAATGAAACACAGTCAATACATCCCCAAGGAGTATATCCCATTAAATCAACACCATCTTCTTCAACAGCTTTTTTCATTTCTTCGATATGAGCTCTTAAGTAATCAATACGATATGGATCATGGCATGAACCATCTTCTTCTTTAACATCAATTGCTCCAAAACCATTTTCTACAATAAATAATGGTTTTTCATATCTTTCATAGAACATATTTAATGCATATCTTAATCCTTCTGGATCAATAGCCCATCCCCAATCTGATTCTTTAATATATGGGTTTTTGACTGAATGTTCACTTGAACCATCTGTTGATTTTGAAACATCTTTTGTGACTGTTGAATCTACAACATTTGTCATATAATAACTAAATCCAATATAATCAACAGTACCTTCAGCTAATGCTTTTTTATCTTCTTCAGTGATATCAATATTGAATCCTTTTCTTTCAAACATTTTTAAGGCATAAGCAGGATAATGTCCACGACATTGTACATCGCAGAAGAAGAAACGATCATGCATTTGTTGTTGTGCTAATACTTGATCAGCTGGACGACAACTAAATGGATAAATTGGAACCATTGCAATCATATTTCCAATTTTGAAATCAGGATTGATTTCTTTACCAATTTTTACTGCTTTAGCAGATGCTACTAATGTATGATGTCCACAGATATACATTGCTTCTTCTGGATTATCATAGTTTCCAAAATGAGCTCCACTGTTTGTCCAACCAAAGATATCGTTTTTAAAGTTCATTTGGTTATTAATTTCATTGAATGTCATCCAATATTTAACTTTATTTTTATATCTTTTGAAACATACTTCTGCAAATTTAACAAAGAAATCAATTGTTTTACGGTTCATAAATCCACCGTATTCTTTAGCTAAATGATAAGGCATTTCAAAGTGTGATAATGTGATAACAGGTTCAATACCATATTTTAATAATTCATCAAAAACATCATCATAGAATTGTAATCCTTCTTCGTTAGGTTCTTTTTCATCCCCTAATGGGAAAATTCTTGTCCAAGCAATAGAAGTTCTAAAACATTTAAATCCCATATCCGCAAACATGGCGATATCTTCTTTATAATGTCCATAGAAATCAATACCAACATGGTTAGGATAGTATTTACCTTCTACTACACCATCAGTGATTTCTCTAGGTACACCATGTGCTCCTGCAGTCATGACATCCGCTACAGAATATCCTTTAGAAGTATTTAATACTCCCCCTTCAAATTGATGAGCAGCTAACGCTCCACCCCATAAAAAGTCTTTTTGTAAAGCCATATACTACCTCCGTCTTCTTTTTTCATCATTATACCATAAGGTTATAAATCTATAAAATATTCTCTTATCATTTAAACCAACATTTACAAAAATCAGCTTATAAAAGTAATCATTGTAAATAATATTTACAAAAAAAGCTAGAGAGTATTCTCTAACTTTTAAAATAAAACATAAATATATTGATAAATAAGAAGCTTTAATGATGAATTATTTTCTATTTCTGAATTATACTGTTTTAATTCATTTAAATAATCATAATAAGCAATATATTTTTTATTTATATTTTCTTGAGATAAAAGTTTTTCTCTTTGTTTTAAAAGATATTTTCTTCTTAAAACAAGGATAATAGTTGCAATAACAAAGAATAACACAAAGATTATCACAATAAATATAACTTTATGATCTTCACTTTGGTTTTGTACTTCTTTTTTCTTTATATCCTTTTTAGTCTTTTTCTTTTTTTTCTTTTCTGTTTGCTTATTTTCACTATTACTTTGTGTGTTACCTTGTGATTTTTGTTCTTTATTTTCAGGATTTGGTTCACTACTTTGTGAGTTTTGTTGACTACTTTGACTTCCACTACTATTTGAACCTTGTTGATCATTTGAATTTGATTTTTGTTCTTCAATATTTTGTTGATTCGTTTCTTCCGCTTTTCCAGCTGCCGGTTCATCCATCGGCTCACTTCCAGAAGAACCACCAGATCCCGGAGTCGCTTCAATCATTACCCAACCAACACATTTTACATAAACTTCGACCCAAGCATGTGCTTTTGCTTGAGTAACAGCAGCAACATTGCCCCCTTTAAAATCACTTTCATCTAAAACATATCCCGTCGTATAACGAGCTGGAACATTTATAGTACGTAATAATAAGGCTGCACTTGAAGCAAAATGCATACAATAGCCTTTTTTATTTTCTAACAAGAAATATAAAACAGGATCTTGATCACTTGGACAACTACCTGAATGTAATGTATAAACACATTGACTAGCAAGTAGATTTTTAACAAGTGTTACTTTTTCATAGATTGTCATTTCTTCATGATAACCCGCTTGATTTAATAAATTTAATAATTGATTTTTTATATCTTGTGAAACACCTAGATAATTTTCTTCTACAAATTGATCATATTGAGGTGTTGTATAATCCCCTGAAGCATTTAATAAGTCACTAGATGAAACACCTATTTTTACATTCGTATGTCTTGATGAACTTTGACCTTTTGAATAGCTATCTAATTTAAACGTTTCTCCATCATAACTATAATAAGGATAATATTTATAAGGAACTCTTTTGAAATGTAAATAAGCTAAATGATTTCTTTTAGCGATAAAATGTTCATGTGTTTTTTCAACATCTACATGTCTCATTCCTGGTAAAGAAATAACTAAAGATAGAATTGGTAAAATAAGTAAAATATATGTACAAATA
The DNA here is from genome assembly GCF_020589945.1 of Faecalibacillus sp. MSK20_93. NCBI lineage: Bacteria > Bacillati > Bacillota > Erysipelotrichia > Erysipelotrichales > Coprobacillaceae > Faecalibacillus > Faecalibacillus sp. MSK20_93. The sequence goes on from NZ_JAJDKA010000023.1 coordinate 10,349, forward strand.
AGCAAAGAATAAACAGATGTCGTTAAATATAAAAATAACACAACGCCTAATATACTAAAGTATTTGATTCTACCATTTCTCATATTTTTATTTTTGGTTCCTTTACTTCTTTTAAAATACTTTTAATAACGTCTTGAATAACAACATCTTTAACTTTTGCATCATAGGTTAAAATCAAACGATGTGACAATACATCATAAATAACTTTTTTAATATCATCAGGAATAACATAATTTCTATGATCCATATAAGTTATTGCTTTCACCATTTTTAATAAAGAAATAGATGTACGTGGAGAAGCCCCTTGTTGAATCAATTCATGATCAGGTGTTTTATGAATAATTCTTACAATATAATCATAAATCTTATCATCCACATAAACTTGATCTACTTGTTTTTGTAATTCTATTATATCTTGCGGTTTACATACAGATCGAATGATATCTAAAGGATTTTCTTGACTTTTTCTTTTTAAAATTTCAATTTCATCTTCTAATGAGGGATACCCCATTGTAAGTCTCACCATAAAACGATCTAATTGTGAATCTGGTAATAATTGTGTTCCTGCTGATCCATAAGGATTTTGTGTAGCCAGGACTGTAAATGGTTGTGGTAATTGATAAGTGATACCATCAACTGTTGTTCTTCCTTCTTCCATTACTTCTAATAAAGCAGATTGTGTTTTAGGAGATGTTCTATTTATTTCATCTGCTAAAAATAAATTACACATGATAGGTCCTTCTTTATATTCAAAATCATTGGTTTTTTGATTATAAATAATAAAACCTGTAACATCTCCTGGTAAGACATCACTTGTAAATTGCATACGATGAAAATCTAAAGATAAAGCTTTAGAAAGTGCTAACGTTAAATTTGTTTTCCCAACACCAGGTATATCTTCTAATAAAACATGACCCCTTGCTAAAATACAAGCCAATATTTTTTTAATATGTTCATCTTTTCCAACGACCGCCTTTTTGACCTCGTTAATTACTAATTCTAATTCATTCATTCTTTTTTCTCCATATTGCTTTCATCATAGTCTCTTTCAAATCACTAAAAAAAAAGAAAACCTCGAGAATATCCCAAGGTTTTCTATCAATGATTGTGAGTATATTTTGATATCCTATAAATTAGAATACCCCATTAAATCTTCATCAACTGCACGTGCCACTTCACGTCCTTCTCTAATTGCCCAAACAACTAAAGATTGACCTCTACGCATATCACCAGCAACATACAATTGTTTTTGATTTGTTTGGTAATTTTCATCTGCCACATTTCCTCTTGGTGTAAGTTTTACATCAAAAGCTTTAGCAACATAATCTTCGCAGCCTACAAATCCTGCAGCAATTAAAACAATATCTGCATCTAATGTTTTTTCGCTTCCTTTAACAGGAACCATTTGCATGCGACCTTCTACTTGTTTTGATTCAAGTGAGACAATAACGACTTGTTTTACATTTCCTTTATCATCTTTAATAAACTCTTTAACAGTTGTTTGATAAAGACGAGGATCACGTCCAAAGACAGCAATAGATTCATTTTGTCCATAATCTGTCTTTTTCACACGTGGCCATTCAGGCCATGGATTTGAATCCAAACGTTCATGAGGTGGTTCTGGCATCATTTCTAATTGAATAACTGATTTACATCCTAAACGAATGGCTGAACCAACACAATCATTACCAGTATCTCCACCACCAATAACAAGTACATTTTTATCTTTTGTTTCAACAAAAGTTTGATCTTCTAATTGACTATTAAGTAATGATTTAGTAATTCCAGTTAAATAATCAACCGCAAAGTAAATACCTTTGGCATCTCTCCCTGGTGCTTTAATATCTCTAGCCTTTTTACTACCACAAGCAAGAATAACACGATCAAATTCTTTATATAATTGTTGAACTTGTTTTTTATTTTCAATACCGGCATTTGTTTTAAAAACAACACCTTCTTCTTCCATTAATTCAATACGACGATCAATAATATGTTTTTCAAGTTTCATGTTAGGAATACCATACATTAATAGCCCTCCTAAACGATCTTCTCTTTCAAAGACTGTTACTTGATAACCTCTTTTATTTAATTGATCGGCTGCTGCAAGTCCTGAAGGGCCTGACCCAATAATTGCTATTTTTTTATCAATACGATGTTTAGGTGGATGGGGTTGCATCCAATTGGAAGCATAAGCTGTTTCAATAATTGCATTTTCATTTTCTCTTACGGTAACGGGATTTCCATTTAATCCACAAGTACATGCTGCTTCACATAAAGCAGGACATACTCTTGATGTGAATTCTGGAAAATTATTTGTTTTTAAAAGTCTTTTTAAAGCGGCTTTATAATTTTTATGAAAAATTAAATCATTCCATTCAGGTATCAAGTTGTTTAGTGGACAACCTGATACCATTCCTTGAATCATTTTTCCATTTTGACAGAAAGGAACTCCACAATCCATGCAGCGAGCTCCTTGGCATGATTGTTCATCACGAGATAATGGTTTATGAAATTCATTAAAGTTCTTAATACGTTTTAATGGTTCAACTTCTGTTGATACTTGTCTTTCTATTTCTAAAAATCCTGTTGGCTTTCCCATAATCTACATTCCTTTCTTAAAAGCATTGAATGCTTCTACTTTTGCTTGTTCATTTGTAAGTCCTTGTTGTTCAAATGAACTAATAAGTGACATCATACGTTTATAATCATGAGGAACAACTTTTTTGAAGTGTGCAACTTCATTTCCAAAGTCATCTAAAATCTTTTTCGCAACATTTGAATTTGTATATAGATAATGTTTTTGAATCATTTCTTTTAATTGATCTTCATCATAACGTGATTTCACATTTTTATATTCTACGAGTTCTTTATTGACATGTTCATAGAATGTATTATCTGGATCATAGACATAAGCAATACCTCCAGACATACCAGCAGCAAAGTTACGCCCTGTTTTTCCTAAAACAATAACCATACCACCTGTCATATATTCAAGACCATGATCTCCAATACCTTCAACAACGGCATGTGCTCCTGAGTTACGTACGGCAAATCTTTCACCAGCAACTCCATTGATATAAACTTCACCAGATGTTGCTCCATATAAAGCAACGTTACCAATGATAATATTATCTTCTGGTTTAATTGTTGAATCTTTTGGTGGTACCACAATTAATTTACCACCTGATAAGCCTTTTCCAAAGTAGTCATTACTATCTCCATAAAGATGTAATGTTAAGCCTTGAGGAATGAAAGCACCAAATGATTGACCACCTGCTCCATAGCAGTTAACTTTGAAAGTATCTTCTTCTAATGATGTTCCATATTTCTTCGTAATTTCTGATCCAAAGAGTGTTCCAAATGAACGATCGATATTTGTAACATGGACATCAATTTCTTTACCTTGATGTTTATCTAAAGCTTCTTTAAATTGTTTATAAAGAACTGTTGTATCTTTGACTTCATTTAATTTGAAATCATATTCATTATTTTTTTCATGATGACTATGTTTACTAGAAGTAAATGGATTATTTAAGATTTTTGATAAATCAATATTTTTAACATCATCCTTAGGTTCTAATAAATCACTACGACCAACCATTTCATCAACTGTTTTGAATCCAAGTTGAGCCATATATTCTCTTAATTCTTGAGCAATGAAACGCATAAAGTTTTCAATATATTCAGGTTTACCTTTAAAACGTTTTCTTAAAATAGGATTTTGTGTAGCAACCCCTACTGGACATGTATCTAAGTTACATACTCTCATCATAACGCATCCCATTGTTACAAGTGGTGCTGTTGCAAAACCAAATTCTTCTGCTCCAAGTAAAGTAGCAATTGCAAGATCTCTACCTGTCATGAGTTTACCATCTGTTTCAATAACAACACGGCTTCTTAAATCATTCATGATCAATGTTTGATGAGCTTCTGCTAAACCTAATTCCCATGGAAGACCTGCATTATAAACTGAGTTTTTAGGAGCAGCCCCTGTTCCTCCATCATATCCTGAAATAAGGATAACACCTGCACCTGCTTTAGCAACACCGGCAGCAACTGTTCCAACACCAGCTTCTGATACAAGTTTAACTGAAATACGTGCTTCTTTATTAGCGTTCTTTAAGTCATAAATCAATTGTGCTAGGTCTTCAATTGAATAAATATCATGATGTGGTGGTGGTGAAATTAAGCTAACCCCTGGTGTAGAGTGTCTTGTTTTAGCAACCCATGGATAAACTTTACCACCTGGTAAGTGTCCACCTTCTCCTGGTTTTGCTCCTTGTGCCATTTTAATTTGAATTTCATTGGCACTACATAAGTATTCACTTGTTACTCCAAAACGTCCTGAGGCAACTTGTTTAATAGCTGAACATTTACTATCACCATTAGGAAGTGTTTCAAATCTTTCTGGATCTTCTCCACCTTCACCACTGTTAGACTTACCATGTAATCTATTCATTGCAATCGCCATTGTTTCATGTGCTTCTTTTGAAATTGATCCATAAGACATCGCACCTGTTTTAAATCTTCTAACAATTGATTCCACAGATTCAACTTCTTCAATTGGAATTGATTTTGTCTTTTTAAATTGCATTAAACCTCTTAAGTTTAAATGTGCTCCTTCTTCATCAATCATTTTTGAATATTCTTTAAATAATTGATAATCACCTAAACGTGTTGCTTGTTGTAATTTATGAATCGTTGCTGGATTATATAAATGTTCTTCTTTTCCTGATCTTTCTTTATGATCGCCGGCACTGTTTAATGAGATGTCTACATCTAATCCAAGTGGATCATATACTTGATCATGTCTATATTCGACATCTTTTTCAATATCTTTAATTGTTTTTCCTTCAATACGACTTACTGTTTTAGAAAAATATTTATTCACTAAATCACTTGATAAACCGATTGCTTCAAAGTTTTGTGATCCACGATAAGATTGAATTGTACTAATTCCCATTTTAGAAGCAATTTTAACAATACCATGTAAAATACCACTATTATAATCATCAACGGCTGCATAATAATCTTTATCTAATAAACCTTGATCAATTAAATCAAAGATTGTATCTTGTGCTAAATAACCATTGATAGCTGAAACACCATATCCAAGTAATGTCGCATAATGATGTACTTCTCTTGGTTCAGCTGATTCAAGAATTAAAGCTAAACTGTTACGTTTTTTAGTTCTTACTAAATAAGAGTTAACAGCTCCAACAGCTAATAATGAAGGAATTGGTAAATGGTTATCATCTACTGCCCTATCCGATAAAATAACAATATTACATCCTTCATGATAACGTTTATCTACTTCTACAAAAACACGATCAATTGCTTTTTCTAATGAAGTATTTTTAATATATGTAATATTAACTTCACCTACTTTAAAGCCTTCTTTTTTCAAGTTTTTGATTTTTAAAATATCTGTATTACTTAAAATAGGGTGATTGATTTTTAATAAATGACAGTTTTCTGGTTTATCTTCCAACATATTTCCATCTCGACCAATACAAATACTTGTTGAAGTAATAATTTCTTCACGAATCGCATCGATTGGTGGATTGGTTACTTGTGCAAACAATTGTTTAAAGTAATTAAATAATGGTGGATGTTTTGTTGATAAAGCTGCAATTGGTGTATCATTTCCCATTGCTACAATATTTTCATTACCAGTTAAAGCTAAGTTTTTAATATAGTTTGTATCTTCGTAACTATAACCATGAATCTTTTGTAATTTAGTTAATTCTTCTCCTTCGTATCTTTCTACTCTAATACTAGGAATTCTCATATCTTTTAAATTAATTAAATTGCTTTCCAACCATTCTCCATAAGGTTGTTTTGTTGCATACGTTTCCTTTAAAACATCATCTTCAATAAGTTCACCTTTAACAGTATCAACTAATAACATTTTTCCAGGTCTTAGTCTTTCTTTTAAAACAATATCTTTAGCTGGAATATCTAATGATCCTACTTCTGAAGATAATACTAAATAATGATCTTTTGTAATGTAATAACGTGATGGTCTTAAACCATTTCTATCTAAGATAGCCCCCATGATGTCTCCATCACTAAATAAGATAGAAGCTGGTCCATCCCAAGGTTCCATAAGTGTAGCATTATATTCATAGAAATCTTTTTTTGCTTGTGACATGCTTTTATCATTTTCATAAGGTTCTGGAATACACATCATGACAGCTCTTGGAAGTTCCATACCTGACATTACTAAAAATTCCAATGTATTATCTAACATAGCTGAATCGGAACCATTGACATCAACAACAGGATATACTTTTGAAGTATCCACAACATCTGTTTGCATGTTTTCTTCTCGACAGAGCATGTTATTCGCATTTCCTTTAATTGTATTGATTTCACCATTGTGAACAATAAATCTATTAGGATGGGCTCTTTTCCATGATGGCATTGTATTTGTTGAAAAACGTGAATGAACTAAAGCAATGGCACTTTTATAACTTTTATCTTGTAAATCTTTAAAGAATAATCGAAGTTGTTGTACTAAGAACATTCCTTTATAAACAATTGTACGACTTGAAAGTGAACATACATAAGTATCTTCAAATTGACTTTGTTCAAAAATTCTTCTCACTTGATATAATTTTCTATCAAAATCTAAACCACAATTTACGCCATGAGGTTTTTTAATAAATGCTTGGACAATATATGGCATGGCATCTAATGCTTTTTTCCCTAAAACACTAGGTACAGTTGGTACAGCACGCCAACCTAAAAATTCTAATCCTTCTTTTTTAACAACTGTTTCAAACATTTTTTTGACACGTAAACGTACTTTTTCATCTTGAGGCATAAAGAACATTCCAACTCCATAATGTCCTTTTTGAGGTAATGTAAAATCTTTAATAATCTTTTGAAAATATTCATCTGGTATTTGTGTTAAGATTCCTACACCATCTCCAGTTTCCCCTGCTGCATCCTTTCCAGCACGATGTTCTAATTGTTCAACGATTTTTAAAGCATCATCTACTGTTTTATAAGTTTTTAATCCTTTGATATTAACAACGGCCCCTATTCCGCAGTTATCATGTTCAAATGACTGATCATATAAACCTACATTTTCTTTGTTCATAAAGGTTCCTCCTTTTTTTGTACAGTTAGAATAGCACATTTAGTAATATGTGTAAAGATTAGCGTTTTTTTTATGATTTTCCTAAAAAATAGCTAGATTGTATACATTTTTTAATGTTTTATCAATGATTTGATAATCTTTTTTTAGCAAATTAATAAATTTATTACAAAAGTGAGAAAAAATTTTTTTATTTTTTTTTTATTTATTGGCATTAAATGATAAAAAGAGTAGAATAAATGTAGTATTAATATATGGAAAGAGGAGAAAAATATGGAAGGTATGTTTATTGTCGAAACTTCTGCTAGACATATTCACTTAAGTGATAAAGATTTAGCAACTTTATTTGGTGAAGGTCATCAATTAACAAATAAAAAAGATTTATCTCAACCTGGTCAATTCGCTTGTGTTGAAAGAGTAAAAGTAATTGGACCTAAAGGAGAATTAAATATGTCTGTTTTAGGACCTACAAGAAAAGAAACTCAAGTAGAAATTTCTTTAACTGACGCTAGAAGCATTGGTGTTCAAGCATTAATTAGAGAATCAGGAGATATCGAAGGAACTGCTGGATGTAAATTAGTTGGTCCTGCAGGAGAAGTTGAAATTCCTTGTGGCGTGATTGCTGCAAAAAGACATATTCACTTAACACCTGAAGATGCTGAAAAATTTGGAGTAAAAGATAAAGAAATCGTTAAAGTTGAAATTAATACAGATGGACGTTCTTTGATCTTTGGTGATGTTGTTTGTCGTGTAAGCGCTTCATATGCAACAGCTATGCATATTGATACTGATGAAAGTAATGCAGCAGCTTGTGGTAGAGAAGTTTACGGTAAAATCATTAAATAAGAAAAAGAATGGTTTTAGATATAATTTCTAAAATCATTCTTTTTTTATACCTATAATATCTTACTTCGACAAATTATGATATAATCTTCGTGGGTGATGACATGAAAATATTAGATACTCTTGGAAAGTCAAAAAAGGCTATTGGTGGTGTTATAGCAATTATCGTTTTAGTTATTGCAATCTTTTTTGCAGGTGTTCATTATGCAAGTGGTAGTAACAATGATAAAATTACTTCAACAACCATTAAAAATCAATTAACTGAAATTAATGAGCTTGCACTTTATTCATATGATTATAGTAAGGTAGGAAAATTTTCTAATAAATTATCTTTTAATGGTTGGAAAATTCCTTTAACACAAAAAACTTTTATTATTACATATAATGGATCTATTAAAGCAGGGATTGATTTAAAACAGGCTAAAATAAGTATTGATAATGATCAATTAAATATTACTTTACCTGCAGCAAAAATTTTAAGTCATGAAATTGATGAAAAATCTATTGAAGTATATGATGAATCATCAAATATTTTTAATCAGATAAGTATTAACGATTATAAATCTTTTGCAACTAAAGAAAAGAAAAAAAATGAAAAAGAAGCTATTTCTAATGGTATTTTAGAAAAGTCTAAAACAAAAGCTGAACAAACCTTAACCACATATCTACAGGCTATTCCAGAAATTAAAGATCATTATAAATTAAATATTACAATTGAAGATGCAAAAACCGATGAGTAACAAACTCATCGGTTTTCTATTATTATTTATTAACAGCTTTTTTTAATGCAGAACTTGCTTTAAATGCAGGTGCTTTACTTGCAGCAATTGTCATTGTTTCACCAGTTCTTGGGTTTCTACCTGTTCTTTCACTACGAGTACGAACTTCAAAATTACCAAAACCTTTTAAAGAAACTTTATCTCCTTTAGCTAAAGCATCAGTAACAACTTCAACTAAAGCAGTTACTACTTTATCTACATCAGTTTTTGTTAATTCAGTGCTTGAAGCAATAGCTTCTACTAATTCAGTTTTATTCATTTTTATTATCTCCATTTCTCGAAATTTAGGATAATAAATCCTAGTCATATTCTACTACGTTATCTATTTATTTACAATAAAATAGTATGTATCAATTATAATTCTTCTATAAATTGTTCACATATTTCTTTGGACGTTGCCCATGATGTAACTAGACGTATACATGTATGTTGGTCATCTATTTTAAACATATACGTTGTTATATAGTTTTTATTTATTTTTTCCAACGTTTGTTGATCAACGATTGGAAATATTTGATTAGAAGGACTTTCAATATACATCTTATAGCCTTTATCTTTGAATCCTTTTCTTAATATATCAGCACATTCATTTTCATGTTTTCCTATTTCTAGATATAAATCATTTTCAAATAAAGCATTAAATTGAACTCCTAATAATCTTCCTTTAGCAAGCATGGCACCTTTTTGTTTAATATGATATCTAAAATCGGTTTTTAATTCATCATTAATAATAACTAAACATTCACCAAATAAGGCTCCCATTTTTGTACCACCAATATAGAAAACATCACTATAAAGCGCCATCTCTTGTAAAGTTGGTGCATCTTTCAAGACAAGTGCACTTCCAAGTCTTGCTCCATCTATAAATAAATATAAATTATTTTGTTGACAGCATTCATAAATGCCTTTTAATTCTTCTAAAGTATAGTACGTACCATATTCTGTTGTTTGTGAAATATATACCATTTTAGGTTGCACCATATGTTCATCAGGATGTTCACGCATGATTTCATCAATCATTTCAGGAATCATCTTTCCATCTTGATGTGGCTTTGTTAAAATCTTATGCCCGGTAAATTCAACAGCTCCTGTTTCATGAACATTGATATGTCCACTATCAACAGCAATAACAGCTTGATAATCTTTTAATGCTGAAGAAATCATAATCATATTTGTCTGTGTACCACCTACTAAAAAATGAATATCTACATTTTCATTTTCTAATATAGCTTTTATTTTATCTTTAGCTTTTTGACAATATTGATCTTCCCCATATCCTACTGTTTGAATAAAATTTGTCTTATTTAAAGCTTCCATCACTTGTGGATGAGCTCCTTCTAAATAATCACTTGCAAAGTTATACACCTTAACCTCCTAAAGAAAATAGGAAACATTGTTTCCTATAATTCTTCTCCATTTGTTTCAATTACTTTTTTATACCAATAATATGAATCTTTTTTGTATCTATTTAAAGTACCTGAATTTTCATCTTCTTCACGATCAATATAAACAAAACCATAACGTTTTTGATATCCGTTTAGCCAGCTTAATAAATCAGTATAAGACCATGTACAATAAGCAAGAACACGACAACCATCATCACATGCTTTTTTAAGTTCTTCGATATGACGTTTTAAATAATCAATACGATATGGATCATGAATTTGTCCGTCTTCTAATTTATCAAATGCACCTAAACCATTTTCGGAAATAACGATTGGTAAATCATAACGCGAAGTAATTTCACGACAACACATTCTAATTCCCATTGGATCAATTGTCCAATCCCAATCTGTTGTTGGTAAAAACTCATTTTGTGGTTTTTTATAAAGACCAGGTACACCTTGAACTTTAGCGGTACCTTTTTTACCAGTGTTATTCATTGTATGATCACTACCAACACCATTAATATCATTATATTCAACAACACATGTTTGATAATAGTTCACACCCATGAAATCAATAAGTGAAGCTGCTTTTTTCATTAATGCTTCATCACCTTCTTCGAAGAGAGGAGCACATCCTAATGATTTTAAATATTGAATAGCAGCACGTGGATAACGTCCATAAGCATAAGCATCCATCCAATAATAATTTTGTAAATCATCATAATCCGCTTTAGCCATTGCATTTTCAGGTTTACGATCATAAGCATAACTTGGACTATAAGCAAATGAAGCCCCTACTTTTGCTTCTGGATGAAGTTCTTTTAAAGCTATAACACTTTTAGCATGTGCAATATTGGCATGATGATTGACTTGATAGAATGTTTTCATATCATCTACTTTTCCTGGTGGATGCATTCCTTCTAACCATCCATGTCCTGTAAAGATATTTTGTTCATTCATTGTAATCCAATATTTTACACGATCTCCATATCTTTTAAATAATGTTGTGGCATAATTTACATAATCATCAACAATTTTTCTGCTTTCCCAACCATGATATTGGTCTTCTAAAGCTTGTGGCATATCCCAGTGATAAACTGTAACCATAGGTTCAATTCCATATTTTAATAATTCATTGATAAGATTGTCATAAAATTCTAAACCTTTTTCATTGACTTCACCATTTCCATTTGGATAAATACGTGTCCAAGCAATTGAAAAACGATATGTTTGCAATCCCATTTCTGCCATCAACTTGACATCTTCTTTGTAACGATGATAATGATCAACGGCCTTATCACCTGTTGTTGCTTTAAAAGTCTTTCCTGGAATTCTTACAAATTTGTCCCAGTTGGAAACACCTTTACCATCTGCATCCCAGCCACCTTCTACTTGATAAGCAGCAGATGCACTTCCCCAAAGAAAATCTTTAGGAAATCCTTTTGTTTCTTTAAAATACATTCTTTTTCTCCTTATTTCATATATTTTTTGATAAACTGACTTAATGTTTGTTTAAAGTCATCGTTTTCAACAAGTTCATATAAGTATTTTTCATCTTTTAAGACAAACAATACTTTTTCTCCTCTATTTTTATTATATAGCGGATAAACCATCTTTAATGGTACAAAATCGTCATCTTTTGCATGAAAATACAATGTAGGTATATCATTGTGTCTAACATATTTTGTTGTATTTTCTTTTAAATCAATATGCACAGCTTTTTTAATATGGTGTGCAATAATTGAAATTGCTGGATATTTTGAAATCTTATAATCTGCTTCTAAACGATATCCAATAATATCATATGGTGACGTATAAGCCCCATCTGAAATAATAGCTTCAACATTTTTTAAAACATGTCTACCTGAAGCATTTAAAATTGTATTTGCTCCTTGTTCTTTACCATACATTAATATTTTATGATCTTTCCCATAAGTTTCTAATAGGTACTTATTCCAACATACTAAATCATTGACATCCTTGATTCCAAATCCTCTAATATAACCATCACTTTGTCCATGTGCACAAGCATCTATTAATAAGATTTGTGCTTCTGGCAAATGGTCTTCAAAATATGGAACATATAATTGCATATCTTTTGCCTGTAAACCAAATGGATGTGAAATTAAAACTGTCATTTGAGGGTTTTCTTTAGGAATCAAAATTCCTCTTAATTGAATATCTTGATCATTTTTTATATAAATATTTTGACTATTGAATTTTGTTTCTAAAATACTTGGTCTATCTTCTTGTTTATGATGTCTGTATAATAATTTTTTTGCATATTTTTTGGATAATGTGTAAACAGATGCTGCTGCAGTAGAAACACCTCCTAAAACTAATAATCCTTTAATTGCTGTTTTATTATTCTTTACCATTTGAATATTCCTCCTTATATTCTTCCATTAATAATCTATTAATATTAGCTACCTGTTCAAATGAAGTAAGACGATATTCATCATGATTCATCCTTGCTGCATAGAAACGAATTGCTTTTTCTAATTCCAAACGCATAATTTCTTTATATTCTGGTGGAAATGTTGAAATTGGAAAACATACAAATAAGAATGTATTATAATCTTTTGAAAATAAATCGATAAGTAAATCATATCCTTCTATTTCTAAAATTCTATTTCCTATTTCTTTTTGTAAATCATGATTAGCAAAAGTCAACACATCATTCATTACAAAACGTAGAATATCTTCACATGCATCGATATATTGTTCATGATTATTTTTATAAAGTGATTTGAGATATGAAATAACAATATTATTTTTTAACTGATCTGGATTTAATCTTTCAAAATGATTAAATAATCTTTCAGCAACTTCCTTATTCAATAAAATAAGGTTTCCAAATTCTTTTATAATTGAAAGTGTAAATCTTGGCATTTGACATAAGCGCTCAAAGATTTCTAATAATTCATCTTTAGTTGATTTAAAAAATCCATCTATATGATTTGTCATTTTCTTTATGGTCTCTTTAAAATATTCTAAATGAAATTGATATTCAGTATCTAAATATTTTGCATTTACTCCATCCCATTCATATTCATATAAAATTTTATCTAATAAAAGAGCTATTGAATCCATAAATTTTTTATAATTTTTATTATATAATAATCTATCTAAATATGGATTAAAAAATGTATAAAATTCATCAACAGTTTCTTGGTTTGTACCAGAATGATATTCTAAGTAATCTAGAATATTTCGATAATCTAAAGGTTCTAGTATTGTATCAACTGTATGTGTTTCAATAAAATGCTCAAAAACATGACAATGTAAAATTGTTTTAAATTGATTAAAATAAAGAATCTTATTTAAAGCATCTTTTATAATGTATTCTTGTTCTTGTTCATGAAGATTAACAGAAAATGTTGGTACGATTTCATCTCCAGAATAATCTATAGTAACAAATACATCGATTGCTTTAAATTGAATATCTAAAATATAATAATGAAATTTATGTTCAAATTTTTTTGTTTGTACTGCACTATGACACCTGTATCTTCCTATATATGTGCTTTTATGGGTTTCTAAATATTTTTCAATACATTTTCTTGCCATCATTTTTTCTCCTTTATATTCTTATTTTACCATTTTTGATTATTGATGAAAACAAAAAAAGGAAATCAATCAATGAGTTTCCTTTAATTATCTTCTTTATAAAAGTTTCTAATTATATCGGATTATAAGAACTATAATCTATTTCCTGGGAAATATAGCAAATATTGTTTTATTTATAAAAAACTTCATGTAAATATAGTCCTTGTGGTTTAGCTTTAAATAAACACTTTTTTTGTCCCTTACTTTCTAGTAACTCTTCTAAAAATTCTTTAGTAATTCTGTGTGCCCCTACTTGAATCAAGCCACCAACTAAATGTCTTACCATATATCTTCTAAATCCATTACCTACAAGCTTAAAAGTAACAATACCTTGATTATTTTCAATTTCAATTTGATAAAGTGTTCTAATTGTATTGCCATATTGATCAACAGCACAAAAGGATGCAAAATCGTGTTCACCAATAAAAATTTTTGCAGCATTCCTCATTGCTTCTATATCTAATTCTTTTCCATATTGATAAATATAATTTGTTTCGAATGGAGAATAATCATTCATACTTAACATATAATGATATTCTTTCTTAATAGCAGAATAACGACTATGAAAATTTTCATCAACTAAGAAACTATCAATAATATAAATATCATTAGGTAAAAAGTGATTAATAGCCCTTTTCCATTGTTTTTCAGGCATTTCCCTTAAAGTATCAAAGTGAAAGACTTGTCTTCTACCATGAACTTTAGCGTCTGTTCGACCACTTGCATGAATAACAATATTTTCATCTTTACAAATATTTTTTATAGCTTTTTGAATTTCACCTTGAACTGTTCTAAATTGATTTTGAACTTGAAATCCGTGAAATTTACTACCATCATAACTTACAATACATTTTATTCTATTCATTACATAAAACTCATTATAATCACACCACAACATACACCTAATGTTATTAACATTGATAACGTATCTAAATGCGTCCATGTTAAAACTTTGTATTTTGTACGTGTTGCTTCTGGATTATAATTTCTACTTTCCATAGCGTTAGCAAGTTCTTCTGCCCTTTGAAAAGCAGAAATAAATAAAGGAATAATTAATGAAATAATTGATTTTATTTTTTCCATGAAAGATCCCTCATTAAAATCCGCACCTCTACTAGCCTGTGCTTTCATAATTCTTTTCGCTTCATCTAATAAATCAGGTATAAATCTTAATGCAATTGAAATCATCATAGCAAGTTCATGCACTGGAAAATGAAATCTTTTTAATGGATTTAATAAACTTTCAATAGCTAGTGTTAATTCTAAAGGCTTCGTTGTAGAAGTCATTAATGTTGTTAAAGTAATAATCAATACAAGCCTTATAAAAATATAAGCAGTTTGTATTAAAGCACCTGAGTAGATACTAATACTTCCTATTTTTATTATAACATCACCTGTTTTCATTAAAAATATATTAAAAATCATCAAAAACAACATCATAAAGACCATCGGTTTTATTGCTTTTAAAATATGAGAAAGTTTAATTTTAGAAACTAACGAACATAATAAAACATAAATTGCTAAGATACCGTATCCTATAAATCCCGCATCAAAAAAAACAGAAATTAAAAATATGAAAACAGCACATATTTTTAATCGTGGATCTAAACGATGAATTATTGAATTCCCCGGTATATATTTACCAAAAGTCATATTATCCATGAAGTTCACCACCAATCGCTTCAACTAAATCATCAATATCATTGATAGATGTATCTAGATGATAGCCTTTTAGATTTAACTGAATAATAAGATTTGTGATTAAAGGTAAATCTATTCCTAAATTTAATAAATAATCACTATCTAGAAAAATATCTTTTACTTTCCCAGCTTTTTCAACTTGTCCGTCATTCATTACAACAACATTGTCACAATATTCTAAAACATGGTTCATATCATGAGTTACTAAAACTACTGTTTTACCCATTTCATGAATTTTTTTAAATAAATTCATCATTTCTTTAATTCCTGATGGATCTAATCCAGCTGTTGGTTCATCTAAAACAAGAATATCTGGATCCATAGCAAGTATTCCAGCAATCGCTACCCTACGTTTTTGACCACCTGACAAATCAAATGGGGACTTTTCTAAATAAGTTTCATCTAAACCTACCATTTCAAGAGATTTTTTAGCTATTTCTTTAGCACTATTTTCGTCAATTCCAAAATTCATTGGACCAAACATTATATCTCTTTCGATTGTTTCTTCAAACAATTGATATTCTGGAAATTGAAAAACAAGACCTGATTTTTTTCTAAGATTTTTTAAATTTTGAGGCTTATTATTTTGTGAAATAATATAATCATCTATTTTTATTTCTCCACTTGTTGGTAATAATAAAGCATTTATATGTTGGATAAGTGTCGATTTCCCACTACCTGTTTGTCCAATGATAGCTGTAAATGAACCCTTTTCTATTTTTAAATTCACATTTTTAAGTGCATAGTATTCAAAAGGCGTATTATATCCATATATATGATCTAAACTTTTGCATGTAATTGACATAGTTGTTTCTCCAATTCTTCTACATCTAATGTATCTTTAATTTGATAACCTTTTTTTTGTAATTTTCTAGCAATTTTTAATGAAAAAGGAATATCTAATTTTAATTCTTTTAATAATTTTTCATTTGTTAATATTTTTTGAGGTTTGTCACAATCTACAATCTCTCCTTTATTTAAAAGAATAACTCGGTCAGCATTTTTTGCTTCTTCAATATCATGCGTTATTGAAATGATTGTCATATTATTTTGTTTCTTTAACTCTTTTACTAATTCATTTATTTCTTTTCTACCTCGTGGATCCAACATACTTGTTGCTTCATCTAAAATAATGATAGATGGACTCATCGCTAAAATACCTGCAATCGCAACTCTTTGTTTTTGACCACCGGACAATTTAGTTGGTTCATGATCCAAAAAATTCTCCATTCTAACTACTTTAGAATACCTATTAATAAGTTCATCCATTTGTTCTCTTGGTACACAAATATTTTCTAGTCCAAAAGCTATATCATCTCTAACAGTAGCACCAATAAATTGATTATCTGGATTTTGAAAAACAATTCCTACTTTTTCTCTTATTTTATATAAATTTTCTAAATTTAATTGATAATCATCGATATAAATTTCACCAGATTTTTTTTCTAATAATCCTATAAGTAATTTAGCAATTGTACTTTTACCACTACCATTATGTCCTAAAATAGCTACATATTCACCTTTATGGATTTGAAAAGAAATATTGTTTATTGTTTGTAATCCAGGTTCGTATTCAAAACATAAATTTTCTACCTTAATTATTTCTTCCATTGTCTTCTCCTCATGAACGTGTTTAGTTCATTCTATAATTTATAAGGAAACAAGTCAAATAAAAAAGGACTGAATTTCTTCAGTCCAACATCATTATTTAGTTAATGATAAGATTGCCATTGGTGCATTATCACCTTTACGGTTATATGTTTTTAAGATAGTAGTATATCCACCATTAACATCTTTGAATTTAGGTGCAACGTCATCAAATAAGATTTGAACAGCTGTTTTTCCAGTTGCTTCATCAACAACTTTGTGCATATCTGCAGCAGCTTGTCTTCTTGCATGTAAGTCTCCACGTTTACCTAAAGTAATTAATTCATCAACAACACTACGAACTTCTTTAGCTCTTGTTACAGTTGTTTCAACTTTTCCGTATACAATAACTTCAGTAGCTAAACTACGTAACATAGATTTTCTAATATCTGAAGTGCGTCCTAATTTTCTATTTTTAGCCATGAGATTAACGCTCCTTTTCGAGTATTCTGAATTAATCGATAGGTTTAAATCCTAAACCTAATTCAATTAATTTTTCTTTAACTTCTTTTAATGATTTTTTACCTAAGTTTCTTACTTTAATCATGTCATCTTCTGATTTAGAAGCAAGATCTTGAACTGTTTGAATACCAGCTCTCTTTAAACAGTTATATGAACGAACAGATAAATCTAATTCTTCGATAGTCATATCTAATACTTTATTTGTAGTATCATTTTGAGTTTCAGACATAACTTCCATATTCATAGCCATATCAGTTAATTCAACAAACATATTTAAATGTTCAACTAAAATTTTTGCTGCTAATGAAATAGCTTCAAATGGTTTTAGCGAACCATTAGTTTCAACTTCTAATACTAATTGATCATACTTAGCACTTTCTCCAACACGAGTTGGTTCTACAGAGTAAGCAACTTTTTCAATTGGTGAAAAGATTGAATCTGTTGGAATAACACCAAGAGTGTTAATATTTACTTTATTTTGATCAGCAGATACATATCCACGATCTTTTTTAGCAAATAATTCCATATATAAGTGACCACCTTCTGCAACATGTGCAATTACCATGTCATTTGAAATCATTTTGACTTCAGCTGGACATTGAATATCAGCACCAGTTACAGTAGCAGGACCTTTTACATCAATAATCATTGTAGCAGTATCTTCACTGTCTACATCAAAAACTAATTTCTTAATATTTAAAATCATTGCTGTGACATCTTCAACGACACCATCAATTGCGGAAAATTCATGGATTGCTCCTTGAACTTTGATTGCATAAACAGCAGAACCAGGTAAAGAAGAAAGTAATACTCTTCTTAAGGCATTACCTAAAGTAATACCAAATCCTCTTTCTAATGGTTCAATGACGAACTTACCATAATTTTCAGTTTCGTCATAATGATCTATATTAAAGTTTGCTTTTTCGAATTTATGCATATGTTCCCTCCTCTATAGGAATGTTTTGTATTCTAATTTACTACAATAATACTATCCACGAGGACGTTTTGGTGGACGACAACCGTTATGTGGAATTGGTGTTACATCATTAATTGAAGTAACTTCTAATCCAGCAGCTTGTAAAGCTCTAACTGCTGCTTCACGTCCTGGTCCTGGACCTTTTACATTTACATCTACAGTTTTTACTCCATGTTCCATAGAAGCTTTAGCTGCAGCTTCTGATGCCATTTGTGCAGCAAATGGTGTTGATTTTCTTGATCCTTTGAAACCTAATGCTCCAGCACTTGACCAAGTTAATACATTACCATGTTCATCAGTAATTGTTACAATAGTATTATTGAAAGTAGAATGAACGTGTGCAACACCTTTTGCAATATTTTTTCTTACACGTTTTTTACCACGTGTTTGTTTTACTCTAGCCATTTCCTTTCAACCTCCTATTATTTTTTCTTTCCTGCGATTGGTCTAGCTTTACCCTTACGAGTTCTAGCATTAGTTTTAGTTTTTTGACCACGAACAGGAAGTCCTTTACGGTGACGCATACCTCTGTAGCTTCCGATTTCCATTAAACGTTTGATGTTTAATTGAACTTCTCTACGTAAGTCACCTTCAACTTTAATTTTTTCAACTTCTTTTCTGATTTTTGTAACTTCTTCTTCAGTTAAATCTTTAACTCTTACATCTTCACTGATACCAGTAGCTTTTAAGATTTCTTTAGCTGTAGATTTACCGATACCATATACATAAGTTAATGAGATAACAACACGTTTATCACGTGGGATATCTACACCTGCAATACGAGCCATTTTGTTTCCTCCTAAATACTAACCTTGTCTTTGTTTATGTTTTGGGTTTTCGCAAATAATCATTACGCGCCCTTTTCTTTTAATTACTCTGCATTTATCACACATTGGTTTTACAGATGGTCTTACCTTCATCCTGTCTACCTCCTTTTGGAAGATTTTTTATTTATGTCTAAATGTAATTCGCCCACGTGTTAAATCATATGGAGATATTTCAACGGTAACTCTATCCCCCGGTAAAATGCGAATGTAGTGCATACGGATTTTACCAGAAACGTGAGCAAGAATTTCCACTCCATTTTCTAAAGCCACTTTAAACATTGCATTTGGTAATGTTTCTAAAACAGTAGCTTCTACTTCAATAACGTCATCTTTTTTTGCCATCGTTCTTCAACTCCTTTTATTAAAGTTTTGTAAGAATTCTATAACCGTCATCAGTAATGACGATTGTATGTTCATAATGAGCAGCTAACGAATGATCCTTTGTAATAACAGTCCACCCATCATCAAGAGTAACTGTTTCTTTTGCTCCTAAATGTGCCATTGGTTCAATAGCCAAACACATACCTTTTTTTAATCTAGGACCTCTCCCAGGAGCTCCGTAATTAGGAACAGCGGGATCTTCGTGAACGTTTGTTCCAATCCCATGACCAGTATAATCACGAGGAGTAGTACATCCGTTTTTAGTAAGATATTCTTCAATTGCATGTGAAATATCAGAAAGTCTAACTCCTGGTCTTACTTGTTCTAATCCAGCAAATAAAGCACCTTCACAAACATTCATAAGTCTTTTTGTTTCATTGCTTACATTTCCTACTGCATAAGTCCAAGCACTGTCACCATGATATCCTTTGTAACATGCTCCAACATCAACTGAAATAATATCTCCATCTTTTAGCTTTCTATTACTAGGTATTCCATGTACTACAACTTCATTAATTGAAGTACATACACTATTTGGAAAACCATAAAGATGTAGAAAGGAAGGTGTTGCACCATGTTCCCTAATTATTTTATCACAAATTTGATCAATTTCGTTAGTAGTTATTCCCGGTACAATAACTTCTTTCAATTTTTCATGAACTAAAGCAACAATTCTACCTGCTTCAGTCATTAATTCAATTTCTCTATCATCTTTAGTAATTATCATTAATAAACCTCCAGGCTTTCATCGATATCATAAAGACGTTAAACATAACTTCTTAACTTTGATAACTGCTTCTTCAAAATTAATTTATTTCTTTAGATATTTATGAATCCATAAAAGAAATCATTATTATTTACGAATATAACCATGATATTCTTTTCTAGTAATATATGTTTTGATTTGTTTTACTGTTTCAAGTGCAACTCCTGTAACGATAATCAAACCAGTACCACCAAGTGATAGGTTTGCATTTTCAGTTTGTGTCCAAATAATTGGAGTAATAATTGGAATTGCAGCAATAATACATAAAGTAAGCGAACCAGCAACAGTTACTTGATTAAGAACTCTTTTAATGAAGTTCTTAGTTTCAATACCAGTTCTTACACCAGGTATTGATCCACCATTTTTCTTCAAATCATCACTAATTTTTTCAGCATCAATTTGTAAGTTTGAATAAAAGAAAGTAAATCCTATAATCATTAAAATATATAAACAGAAACCAACAGGTTCTTGATAATTAAATATAGTATTTATCATCTTAGTTGTACTAGATGCTTTCATGAAACTTACTATTGTTCTTGGTGCTGCTAGTACTGAAGAAGCAAAGATTACTGGTAAAACACCTGAACTATTAATTTTAATAGGCATATGTGTTTGTTCCCTAGTTCTCATTGTTACACTTGTACTAGATGCATAATTGACTGGGATTTTTCTTATTGCGCCTTCAGTAAATACTACAAAGACTACAATTGAAAGATAAACCACAACAAATAATACATACCAAGCAATATCTAACCACATTCCACTATCATAAGTGACGAGGTTATCATAAGTTGTTAAGAATGCATTTGGTAAGTTTGAAACAATTCCTGTAAAGATTAGTAATGAAACACCATTACCAATTCCTTTTTGAGTAATTTGATCACCTAACCAAATAGCTAACATACTTCCAGCCATCATAATGAGCACTACATAAATATATGACCAGATTGAAGTATCAACTAATATATTATAACTTGTATCAAAGGCATAAGTTAAAACTCCACCTTGTAACGCAGCTAATAATAAAGTTAATACACGAGTAACACGGTCTTTTTTCTTCTTACCTGTGTTACCTTCTTTACGCCAGCGTGTTAACGCTGGAATAACATCCATCGATAATAATTCAATTATAATAGATGATGTAATGTATGGTGAAACACCTAAAGCGAAAAGAGAAAATCTTTCCAAGGTACCTCCACCAAGTAAATTCATGATTCCGAAAATTCCATTTGTAGCATCACTACTACTTAATGAACCTACATTAACACCTGGAATTGTAATTCCTGCACCTAAACGGTACACGAATAAAATTCCAAGTGTGAAAATGACTTTTCGACGAAGCTCACCCTTTTTGAATACATTCTTCAAAAAAGTTAACATCTTAAATCACCTCAGTTTTTCCACCTGCAGCTTCAATTGCGGCAACAGCTGATTTAGAGAATTTAGCAGCTTGAACAGTTAATTTCTTTTCAATAGCTCCATTTCCTAATATTTTAACACCATCTAATTCTTTTTTGATGATTCCTGCTTCTTTTAACGCAGCAGCGTTAACTGTTGCACCATCTTCAAATTTATTTAAAGTTTCAAGATTTACGATAGCATATTCTTTACGAGTAAAGTTTGTAAATCCTCTTTTAGGTAAACGCATGAATAATGGAGTTTGTCCACCTTCGAATCCTGGTTTTTTACCTCCACCAGATCTAGCTCCTTGACCTTTTTGACCTCTACCTGCTGTTTTACCATTTCCTGAACTTGTACCACGTCCAACACGTTTTCTTGCTTTACGAGCACCTTCAGTATATTGTAATTCGTGAAGTTTCATTGTTACACCTCCTATTATTTTTCTTCAACTGTTACTAGGTGTCCAACTACTCTAATCATACCTTGAGTAGTAGGGTTATTTTCTAATTCAACAGTTTTATTAATTTTAGTTAAACCTAAAGCTTTAAGAGTCTTTCTTTGATTTGGTAAGCAACCAATTGGACTCTTTTTAAGTGTAATACTTACTTTTGCCATTTTGTTTGCCTCCTATCCAAAAATTTCATCAACAGTTTTTTCTCTTAATTCAGCAACTTCATTAACTGTTTTTAATGAAGCTAATCCTTGCATTGTTGCTCTTACCATGTTGATTGGTGTTCTAGAACCAATACATTTAGATAAGATATCACGGTAACCAGCTAATTCAACAACAGCACGAACTGGTCCACCAGCGATGATTCCAGTACCTTGAGATGCTGGTTTAATAAATACATTTCCTGATCCGTAAACACCGTTTACTTCATGAGGAATAGTACCATGTACAGAAGGTACTTTGATAACATTACGTTTAGCATTTTCACATGCTTTTCTGATTGCATCAGGTACTTCGTTAGCTTTACCAGTACCAAATCCAACTCTACCTTTTCTATCTCCAATAACAACTAAAGCAGCAAAACGCATTCTACGTCCACCTTTTACTACTTTTGTTACACGGTTAATAGTAACAACACGTTCTTCAAATTCTTTTTCTTCTCTTCTTGGTGCTCTTCTTTGACCATTTCTTCTTGGTTTTCTTTCACCATTGTTAGTTCTTGGTTTACGTTGTTCCATATTGACCTCCTTCTAGAATTCTAATCCAGCTTCTCTAGCAGCTTCTGCTAATGCTTTTACACGACCATGATAAATATATCCACCACGATCAAATACTACATTTTTAATTTCTTTTGCAATTGCTCTTTCTGCAATTTCTTTACCTACTGCAGTTGCAGCAGCAATGTTTCCACCGTTTTCTAATTTCATTTCAACGCTTGATGCGCTAACTAATGTAACACCATTGACATCATCAATAATTTGAGCGTGAATATGAGCATTTGAACGGAAAACATTTAAACGTGGACATTCTGGAGTTCCACTAATTTTTCTACGAACTCTAGCATGACGTTTTAAACGTACATCATTACGAGATTGTAATTTAGCCATAAAGATAGCTCCTTTCTTACTCTTAGACTACTTCTTACCAGCAGTTTTTCCTTCTTTTCTGATGATTCTTTCATCACTATATTTGATACCTTTTCCTTTATAAGGTTCAGGTTTTTTCTTAGATCTAATTAATGCAGCCATTTGACCAACACGTTCTTTATCAATTCCAGAAACTACGATAGTATTTGGATTTGGAGTTTCAACTTTAACTCCTTCTTCAGCTTCGATTTCAACTTGATGTGAGAAACCGATATTTAATACTAATGTATTTCCTTTCATTTGACCACGGTATCCAATACCAACGATTTCTAATGTTTTAGAATATCCATTATGAACACCTTCGATCATGTTAGCAAGTAAAGCTCTTGTTGTACCATGTAATTGTTTTACATGTTTTTCTTCACTACTTCTTACTACAGTAATTTCATTACCTTCTTGTTTGAATGAAATTGCTGGAGAAAATTGTTTCACTAAAGTCCCTTTTGATCCAGTAACTGTTACTGTGTTATCATCAGCGATTTCAACAGTTACTCCTTCAGGTACAGTGATAATTTTATTACCGATACGAGACATCAGTTATACCTCCTGTATAATTTTTTTATTACCAGATATATGCTAATACTTCTCCACCAACTTGTTTAGCTCTAGCTTCTTTATCAGTCATTAAACCTTGTGAAGTTGATAGAATAACAATACCTAAACCATTTAATACTCTAGGAATTTCGTTTACTTTTGCATATACACGTAACCCTGGTTTAGAAATTCTTTTTAAATCAGTGATTACTTTATCTTTTCCTCTATATTTTAAAGTGATAATAATGTTTGATTCAGCACCTTCGCCTTCAACTTTATATCCTTTAATGAACCCTTCATTTTTTAAGATTTCAGCGATTCCAACTTTTAATGTTGAAGTAGGAATACTTACTTCTTCTTTTAACGTATTATTTGCGTTACGGATTCTTGTTAACATATCTGCAATTGGATCTGTCATTACCATTTGCGTGTCCTCCTTCCAATACGGATTATTTTATCATTACCAACTTGCTTTTTTTACACCAGGAATTTCACCTTTATAAGCTAATTCGCGGAAGCAAATTCTGCAAAGTTTGAACTTTCTAATTACTGAATGTGGTCTACCACAACGTTCACAACGTGTGTATTCACGTACTTTATATTTTTGAGGACGTTGTTGTTTCACTTTCATTGATGTTTTAGCCATTTATTAAGTCCTCCTTATTTATGGAAAGGCATTCCTAATTGAGCTAATAACTCATGACCTTCTTCATCAGTTTTAGCTGTTGTTACGAATACGATATCCATTCCTCTTAATTTGTTTACTTTATCAAAATCAATTTCAGGGAAGATTAATTGTTCTTTAACACCTAAAGTATAATTTCCTCTTCCATCGAATGAGTTATTTGATACACCTCTAAAGTCTCTTACACGAGGTAAAGATACATTTACTAATTTATCTAAAAATTCATACATTCTTTCACCACGTAAAGTGACTTTACAACCGATTGCTTGACCTTCTCTTAATTTGAAACCAGCAATTGATTTTTTAGCTCTAGTGACAACTGGTTTTTGACCAGTAATTAATGTTAATTCATTAACTGCATCATCTAATAATTTTGAATTAGATACTGCATCACCAACACCAATATTTAATACGATTTTTTCGATTTTTGGTGCTTGCATTTTAGAAGAATAATTGAATTTTTCCATTAACGATTTAACTACTTCGTTTTCATAACGTTCTTGTAAACGATTCATTTGCTATCTCCTTTCAATTATTTCTTTTTCTTAGAATCAACTTCTGCACCTGTTTTTTTGTTAACACGTACTTTAGTTTTCTTTCCATTTTCATCTACAGATACTTTATATCCTAATTTAACTGCAGATTTTGATTTTGAATCATAGAATGCAACATTAGAAACATGAATTGGAGCTTCTTTGTTAACGATTCCACCTTCAGGATCAGCTTGTGAAGGTTTAACATGTTTTGTTACCATGTTTACTCCTTCAACGATTACTCTTTCTTCTTTAGCAAGAACTTGTAACACTTCACCTGTCTTACCTTTATCTTTACCTGCGATAACTACAACAGTATCACCAACACGGATTTTCATGTGCCACGCCTCCTTATAATACTTCTGGAGCTAATGATACGATTTTCATGAAATCAGCATCTCTTAACTCTCTTGCAACTGGTCCAAAGATACGAGTCCCTCTTGGAGACTTGTCATCTCTGATAATAACACAAGCGTTATCATCAAATTTGATGTAAGATCCGTTTTCACGTCCTACAGCATATTTAGTTCTAACGATAACAGCTTTTACTACTTCACCTTTTTTAACAGTACCATTTGGAGCTGCTTGTTTAACTGTTGCTACAACAACATCTCCAATACTACTTGTTTTTCTATTTGACCCACCTAAGTTACGAATTACTAATACTTCTTTAGCACCAGTATTATCAGCAACTTTAAGTCTACTTTCGTTTTGAATCATTCCGGTTACCTCCTTTTAGAGTTTATTAAACTGTTTCTGCTTTTTTTACGATTTCTACTAAACGGAAACGTTTTGTAGCAGATAATGGTCTTGTTGACATGATTTTAACTGTATCTCCAACTTGAGCAGTGTTGTTTTCATCATGTGCATGAAATTTTGTAGATGATTTCATACGTTTACCATATAACTTATGTTTTACATGTGTTTCAACTAGCACTGTAATAGTTTTATCCATTTTAGTAGATACAACTGTACCAGTATAAACTTTACGATTATTTCTTTCCATTTGTATCTCCTCCTATTGGTTTAATTCTCTTTCTCTAATCACTGTTTTAATACGAGCGATTGTTTTACGAACTTGTCTAATACGTGCAGTGTTTTCTAATTGTCCTGTAGCTTGTTGGAATCTTAATCCAAAAAGCTCTTTTTTGTATTCTTCAACTTTAGCTAATAAAGCTTCAGTATCTAATTCTCTAATTTCTTGCGCTGTCATAACTATTCACCCTTTCCAATGATTTTACATTTAATAGGTAATTTATGAGATGCAAGTCTTAAAGCTTCTCTTAATGTAGCTTCATCTAAACCAGCAACTTCAAATAATACTCTACCAGTTTTAACTACTGCTACCCATTCTTCTGGAGAACCTTTACCTGATCCCATACGTACTTCTAATGGTTTTTTAGTTTTAGCTAAATGAGGGAAAATTCTAATCCATACTTTACCACCACGGTTCATATAACGGTTGATGGCAATACGTGCTGCTTCAATTTGACGAGAAGTAATCCAAGCACCTTCAGTTGCTACTAAACCAAATTCACCAAATGATACTTTGTCTCCACCTTTAGTTCTACCTTCGTAGCTAACACGGTGAGGTCTTCTGTATTTTGTTCTTTTAGGCATCAACATGATTATTTATCCCCTTTCTTTTTTTCAGGAAGGATTTCTCCCTTACAAATCCAAACTTTAACTCCTAATTTACCATAAGTTGTATCTGCTTCTGCAGTCGCATAATCGATATCAGCTCTTAAAGTATGAAGAGGGACATTCCCTTCAGAGTAACCTTCAGCACGAGCCATATCAGCTCCACCTAAACGTCCTGAAACATTAGTTTTAATTCCTTTAGCTCCAGCTCTCATTGCTCTTTGAATAGCACGTTTTTGAACAGTTCTAAAAGATGCACGATTTTCTAATTGTTCTGCAATATTGTTTGCTACTAATTGAGCAACAACATCTGGATTTTTAATTTCAACAATGTTAATGAAAACTTGTTTACTACTTACTAATTTAGATACTTCTTTTCTTAAAGCATCAACTGCTTCACCATCTTTACCGATAACTACACCAGGTCTAGATGTGTGAACAAAAATTGTTACACGATTTTTTGATCTTTCGATTTCAACTTTTGCTACTGAAGCTGTTTTAAGTTTTTTAAGAATATAATCACGAACTTTAATATCTTCATGTAATAAACCAGCGAAATCTTGATCATTTGCGTACCATCTTGAATCCCAATTACGGTTAACACCAACACGTAAACCTACTGGACTTACTTTTTGACCCATTCTAGTACCTCCTATCTTTCATCAACCACACAAGTAATGTGGCATGTTCTTTTTAAAATTCTTGTTCCGCTACCTTTAGCTCTTGCAGCGAATCTTTTTAAAATTGGACCTTCATCAACGAAGATTGCTTTAACATATAATTTTTCTGCATCTGCATCATTGTTGTATACTGCATTTTGAGCTGCAGATTTAACAACTTTTGAGATTGCAGGAGAAGCAGCTTTATTAGTATATTCTAAGATACCAAGTGCTTCTTTAACTGTTTTACCTCTTACTAAATCAACTACTAATCTTGCTTTTTGAGGTGATACACGAATTGTTTTAGCTACTGCTTTTGCTTCCATGTTCTATTCTCCTCTCTATTTCTTTCCTTTTTTATCGTCAGCATCATGACCATGGAAAGTTCTAGTTGGAGCGAATTCTCCTAATTTATGACCAACCATGTCTTCAGTAACGTAAACAGGAATATGTTCTTTTCCGTTATATACTGCAAATGTATGTTCGATAAATTGAGGGAAGATTGTTGAACGTCTTGACCAAGTTTTGATAACTTCTTTTTTACCTGATTCATTTAACGCTTCTACTTTTTTCATTAAATGAGCATCAACAAATGGTCCCTTTTTTAAACTACGTGCCATTTTTTCTTTCCTCCTTATTATTTACCATTGCGACGACGTACGATTAATTTAGTCGAAGCTTTTTTGTTCTTTCTAGTTTTAACACCCATAGCTTTTTTACCCCAAGGAGTCATTGGTGCTTTACGTCCGATAGAAGTTCTACCTTCCCCACCACCATGAGGGTGATCATTAGGGTTCATTACAGAACCACGAACTGTAGGTCTAACACCTTTCCATCTCATACGTCCTGCTTTACCATAGTTTACTAAACCATGATCTTCATTTCCTACTACACCAACTGTAGCTCTACATACTGATAATAATTTTCTAACTTCACCAGATGCAAGTCTTACAGTTACATATTTTCCTTCTTTACCTAAGATTTGAGCAGACACACCAGCAGATCTTGCGATTTGTCCACCTTTTCCAGGTTGCATTTCAATATTGTGAATTACAGTACCTTCAGGCATATTTCCCATTGGTAATGCGTTACCAACTTTGATATCTGCTTCTTCACCAGAAATGATTTCCATTCCTACTTCTAACCCTTTTGGAGCTAAAATATATCTTTTTTCACCATCTACATAGTTAATTAATGCGATGTTTGCTGATCTATTTGGATCATATTCAATAGTTGCAACTTTACCTGGGATATTATCTTTATTTCTTTTGAAATCGATAATACGGTATTTTTGTTTGTGTCCACCACCATGATGACGAGTTGTGATCACACCTTGGTTGTTACGTCCACCGTTTTTAGATTTTTTTGCAACTAAAGATTTTTCAGGTTTATTAGTTGTAATTTCTTCATAAGTTAATGAAGTCATATTACGACGACCGTTTGTCACTGGCTTATATGTTTTAATTGCCATCTTTAGTTTCCTCCTGTTTTTCTTATCTGGAACGAGTTATTCCAATATTTTATCAATTAATCTTCATCAAAATAATTGATTGAGTTTCCTTCAGCTAATTTAACGATAGCTTTTCTTCTTTTGTTAGTTTTACCTTCATATCTACCCATTCTTTTAGCTTTAGGTTTAACATTCATGATGTTAACTTTTTCAACTTTTACATTGAATAATTTTTCAACTGCGATTTTAACTTCTGTTTTGTTAGCGTCTAAATCTACATCGAATGTATATTTATTTTCTTCAGTTTGAAGAGCTAATGACTTTTCAGTAAGTACTGGTTTTTTTAATACATCTGTCATGTGTGCCATTATGCTAATACCTCCTCAACAGCTTTAATTGCAGCTTCAGTCATAATTAACTTATCGCTGTTTAAGATATCATAAACATTAATATGTTTAGCATCTAATAACTTAACTCCTGGAATATTGCTTGCTGATTTTTCAACATTTAATGTGATTTCATCAACAACGATTAATGTTTTTACTGGAGCATTTAAGTTTTCTAATACTTTAACCATTTGTTTAGTTTTTGGAGCTTCGAATGAAATTCCATCGATTGCTGTAAATTCATTATCTTGAACTTTTGAAGATAATGCTGATTTTAAAGCTAATCTTCTAACTTTACGGTTTAATTTGAATTTATAACTTCTTGGTGTAGGACCGAAGACAACTCCTCCACCTCTCCATTGTGGAGCACGTGTTGAACCTTGTCTAGCTCTACCTGTACCTTTTTGACGCCATGGTTTTCTTCCACCACCAGCAACTTCAGTACGGTTTTTAACTTTATGTGTACCTTGTCTTAAAGATGCTCTTTGTAATAAGACCATATCAAACATAGCTTGTTTATGTGGTTCAATACCGAAAACTGCTTCATTTAATTCTAAGTCTTTAACTTCTGCACCTTCTTGGTTAAATACTTTTACGTTAAGCATTCTCATTTCCTCCTTCTTCAAATTATTCTGCAGCAGCTGCTTCTACAGCTTCTTCTACTACAGTTTCTTCAACTTCTTCTGGAGTGTAATCTACTAATTCATGTACTGGATTTACTTGACCAGCTTTTTTGATAGCAGTTTTAACAACAACTAAACCTTTTTTAGGTCCTGGTACTGAACCTTTGATTAATAATAAGTTGTTTTCTGGATCTACTGCTACAACTTCTAAGTTTTGAATTGTACGAGTTACATGTCCCATTTGTCCTGGTAATTTTTTACCTGGAGCGATTCTGTTTGGAGCGATTGGTCCCATTGAACCAACAATTCTATGAGCTCCTGAACCATGTCCTTTAGGACCAATGTGTTGTCCATGTCTCTTAATAACACCTTGATAACCTTTACCTTTTGAAGTTCCTGTTACATCTACGACTTCACCAGCTACGAAGCTATCAACAGTAATTTTATCTCCAACTTCATAACTCATCATTTCGTCATAACGAAATTCTTTAATGAAGCGCTTAGGAGCTGTGTTAGCTTTGTTTGCAATTCCTTTTTCAGCTTTGTTTGCTAATTTTTCTCTTTTATCTTCGAAACCAACTTTTACAGCATCATAACCATCAGTTGCAACTGTTTTCTTTTGTAATACTACATTTTCAGTAGCTTCTACAACAGTAACTGGGATTAAAACACCATCAGTAGTGAAGACTTGAGTCATTCCAATCTTACGACCTAAGATTCCTTTCATGAGTTACACCTTTTACCTTTCTTATAATTTAATTTCAATATCTACACCGCTAGGTAATTCTAATCTAGTTAAAACATCAACTGTTTCTGGTGTAGGATTCACAATGTCGATTAAACGTTTGTGAGTTCTGATTTCAAATTGTTCACGTGAATCTTTATATTTGTGAACAGCTCTAAGGATTGTATATACTTCCTTTTCAGTAGGTAATGGTACTGGACCAACTACTTGAGCACCTGATTTTTTTGCAGAAGAAATAATTTTTTCTGCTGACGCATCTAGAATTTTATGATCAAATGATTTTAATCTAATTCTGATTTTATTATTTGCCATGATATTCTCTCCTTTCAAATTCTTATAGGATTTGATTCACTCGTTACGAATTACCTGAAACATGCCGTTTCATGACAACGCTTTTCGGTGTTTCAGCAACCTCGCACTTCTTCGTGACATCAACATGGGTATTATATGATAATTATGCCCATAATGCAATACTTTTTTTATTTTTTTATAAAAAAA